>NZ_JBCNZM010000054.1:0-29259 GCF_040227615.1 Bacteroides sp. RTP31139st1_H2_RTP31139_211217
GGAGGACGAAGTTCAAAACTACCATCGCTTCGGCTGCACGTTCCTTGTATGAAGGTGGAATCTTCGGAAAGGAGGGCGATGTTGGCAAACTCTATCGGTTGCTTTTCCTCTGTGAGAGTCGGGCTGGTTTGTGCTTTTGTTGTCGTGACACTCATCAAGAGCAGGGCAAGAATACATATTATCTGTTTCATGTTCCGGTTGTTGTTTGATTTCGGGACACGAAGGTATCCGCTTTCTGCCGGGATGGAAGAAACAAAAAGCGGATAATTGTCTGACATTTGCCTGACAATAGACTGACAATGCCTTTTCTTACTCTTCTGGGCGGGGAATGGCTATTTTTCTGTATCCATATCTCCGGTAAATGAGATGGACTGCTTGTTCATGGGTTGCCATGATTCTTATAATGTTTTGGTTCTTATTTCCAGCCCGTAGGCACGGCCTCGGTCTGTTGTTATTTTGAGGTTGTTGTTATCCTCGACAATAGGTTTCAAACGCCGTATCAGTGTATAGAGTGTTTCGTCCGCATTGTCTTTTCCCGGCCATAGCGATTGGCAGATGTCTGCTTGGATAAGCTGAACAGCATGGCAGCTGGGCAACGGGCATATCCTCGGAAGGAAAGTGTCAGTCCAGATGCATCGGCTGTGGTGGAGAGCCATACCAATGTGTCGCTGGCAAGATATCCGGCAGGAATTTCATTGAATACGGTGGCGGGAGCGTTCTTTTTCAGTATATGCAGCGAAAGTGTAGAGACATCTTTCAATCCGATGATGGACAATGCTTAGGTAAAGGCTCTGTGGAAACCGCTTACGGAAACGGGAGTATCCATCACTTCTTGCAACTTGGCATAGGTTTGGATGGTATCTGCATTCAACTATAATCCTTTGTGCTGCAATACTGTGCGTTGCAGCGCTTGATTCAGGTCAGAGACCACGTGTTGTTCTGCCTGCGAATAGCTGCGATAACCGAAGCCGAATGATAGCAGTACTAATAGAAAAGTGACTGTTATCGAAAGATTTGCTGCTGATACTATCCTTTTCATGGATACAAAATTACGTATAAATCGGATTATAAACAAAAAAGGAAGTTTCCTTTTGGAAAACTTCCTTTTTTAATGGTTTTTGCCGCAAGTAGATTACTTACGCAAGCCGAGTTCTTTGACGATGGCACGATATCTGTTGATGTCGCGGTCGTACAGGTAGTTCAGCAACGCACGGCGTTTACCTACCAACATAGTCAAAGCTCTCTCTGTACTATAATCCTTTCTGTTGAGCTTCAGGTGCTCAGTCAGATGAGCAATACGGTAGGAAAACAAAGCTATCTGAGCCTCAGCTGAGCCAGTATCAGTGTTAGACTTTCCGTATTTGCCGAAGATTTCTTGCTTTTTAGCAGCGTCTAAATACATAATGTTTAATTAAAAGTTATTATAAATATTCCCTTTCGGGGCTGCAAAGGTACATATTATCTTTTAATTGGCAATGAATTACCACGATTTTTATGCTTATAAATCCATCATTCACTGACACCTGTCTGAATTTTCTTGGAGTTTTTTCAATAAAATATAAACAGGTTCCTCAATGAAGCTCCTTGATTTATTCCATGTGGAAGACTTCGGCCAGCGGAATGCTTACGGGCGAATTATCCGGATTGACCTCCATGATGTCGGCCATGTAGTCCCACCACTTCTGCACGATGCCGTTGCTACCCATGTCTTGGGAAGAAGCGGTTCCGCTTATCTTCTGGCAGGCATAAAGCACATTGGTATCCCTGTCCCAGAAGATGGAGTAATCCGAAACCCCATTATCGGACAACAGTTGTTTCAACTCAGGCCATATCTGGGCATGCCTTCTCTCGTACTCGGCCTCGCAGCCCGCTTTTAAGTACATTTTAAATGCTTCTCGTCTCATATAGGTATCATTTAGTTTGGTTCGACTTCCAATACATACACCGGTTGGGCGGCCGATTGCTTGACCTTCTCACCGTCTCCCTGCGAAGTACGCTGCACAAAGAGGTGCAACCTTTTCCGTTTGCTCCACAGGTTGGTGTCATAGCTGGGTTCCCAAGCGTCTACGGAGAAATCGGTCAGGTCTTTCACCAGCCAAGTTCCGCCCGTAGGATTGCTTGTATAGGCCAGCGAGACCCGGCTTCCACGGTCTATGTCGCGATAGACATAATAAATTCCTCCTTGACGGCCTACAGCCACGCGAGGACGCGAGATGGGAATCATCTTGGTGCCACGTCCGCTCAGCGTGAAGTCCGTCTGCCTGTCGGCCACGGTCACCATCCTCCACTCATCTTTATCTTTGAAAATCAATCTATACCGTGGGCATGAGTCGCCAGGAGTACGCCAGTAAGCAGCAATGAAAGGATTCCCTTCCTTGTCGGCCGACATGCTGGTCTGATTGATCAGTTCGCTTTTCTGTGGAATCTTGAAAGCATATTCAGCGTTGTGCAGCGTGATAGGCAGCCGATATGGTTCGCCTGTCGATTTTTGCCAGGTCACTCCTCCGTCTTTTGAACAGGCGTAACAGAGGTCATGGTTGGTCTCTACGGAAGAGGTCTCGCGCCATACCCAAGAGACATGTATGGCATCTTTCCGGTCTACGCAGATTTGCCAGTAGGCGTTTCTCTTCCCCTCACCATCAATCAGCGTATCTTGCAGGCGGTTCCAGCGGCCTTTCCGCACGTCATACCGGTTCAGAATCAGATTACCTTGTCCGGACTTCCCCAAGCGGTAGGCAAACAGCAGGTCTCCGTTTCTCAGCGTATAAAATTCGGGATAAGTCACCTTCCGTTCGTCCCTCCCTATCATGGGCTGCAGGGTATCCAGACGGAGCGAATAGGCTTCTGTACTTTTGCAATATTGCAGCGAGGCGTTGTGGTGGTTGAAAGCCACATGCAGAACCCCCTTTCCATCGATGCCGATGCTGATGATGTTGTGCGCATCCTCGCACTTCCCTTTGTAGGGCGAACGGAGTGTTTCAAACGTTTCGTCTCCCAGTTTCCGTTTTCCCAATGTCAGATACCCCTCTTCATCGTAATAGGCGATGAACTGTGTTTTTCCTTTCGAAGTGACAGAGTTGGTCCGGAAGATGGCCGTATTGACCGAGGTCGAGCTATACCCCATCCCCGCCTTGACCAGTCGCTGGGCAGGCAATGGGATAGCCCCCCATAATATTCCGAGTATAAATAGAGAAAGACTTCTATACATGAAATTCTGATTTTTGAAATTCTGATTTTTGAAATTCTTAGTTCTTTAGTTTATAGATTTCCGAAGCCGCCAACAGGAAACATCCTACGGCAAAATCTTCCGGTTCGTGTATGCAGTCGTAGGTCAGGGGTTGCCCAGCCTTGGGACTGTTGCTTCGTCCTTGCATGTAGCCCAGTGCGCCGTTGGGGTGCATACAATCTTTTACCAAGGCATTCCATGCTTTAAGGGTCATGGGCAGATATTCGTCACGGTTCAGTATGCCGTTGCGGATGCCCCACGCCAATCCATAGACAAACAAGGCCGTACCGGTGCCCTCTTTCCCGCCGAAGTTGCCCGGGTCGTGCAGGCTGACATTCCAGAAGCCGTCCTCGCGCTGGCAGCGTTTAATGGCCTTACTCATCTGCAAGAAGTCTTTCCGGTAATCTTTGTAATGCTTCTCTTTGGGCGAGATGATATTCATCACACGCGCCAAAGCAGCATAAGCCCAACCGTTTCCTCTGGACCAATAGCAGTCTTTCCCATTGGGTTCCTTGTAAGGGGGAGCGAACCTTTTGTCGCGATACCAAAGCATGTCCTTGCGGTTGTACAGGCCATGGTCGCCATGGCAATCGCGTGTATAGGAATACAGTTCCCACATCTTGTCATAATAGGCAGGATCGCCGGTCAGCTTTCCCAGTTTGGCAAATACGGGCATAGACATCTGAATGGCATCCACCCACCACCAGTCATCATTTTGAGGCGTATTGACCATCATGTCGATGGACAACTTGATGTCTCTGATTTTGCGGGGGTCGTCGGGACAGATGTTGTACAGGTCGATGTAGGTCTGTCCGCAACATTGGTTGTCGGCATGGCGGGTGATGGCTCCCTTGTCCAGCCCCCATTGGTGGAACTCCGCCCATTTGAGGGCGTATTGGTAGAACTCCTCCAGAGGATAGACAGCGTGAAGAGCCATTAACCCCTCGAAGTAGACCGCTCTGGTCCAGATGTTGCTGGGACGCAGGGTCTGTACGAACGTAGGTTGGCACGGGTCGGGGTATTTCGTCACAAAATAGTTGTTGACCAGCAACATGTGCTTCAAAGTCTCTTGCTGTTCCGGCATCTCCTGAGAATTAGACAAGGAGATGTTGAGAGACATGAAAATCAGCAATAGGATGTATTTATTTCTCATGACAGGTATTCATATTGATTCAGATTCCACTACAAGCCAAGAAGCCACCGTCGATGGGGATGGTTATGCCGGTCACAAATCCGGATGCCTTTTCGTCAATCAGCCAGTTCATGCACCCTACCAACTCGCTTGCCTCTCCGAAATGTTTCATGGGAGTCTGGCGCAAAATGCTGCTGCCCCTCTCCGTACACCCGCCGTCGGCGGTCAATAACAGTTTGCGGCTACGATCGTTCAAGAAGAACCCGGGAGCGATGGCGTTCACGCGTATGTGGGCAGGTGCCAAGTAGGCTGCCAGCCATTGGGTGAAGTTGGCTATGCCGGCTTTACTCAGGGCATAAGCAGGCACTTTAGACAAGGGGCGGTAGGTGTTCATCGAAGCAAAATTGATGATACATCCCTTGCCGGCACGCGCCATATCGGGTGCAAAGACCTGGCAGGGAATGACCGTGCCCATCACGTTGACGTCGATTACATCAAGGAAACGCTTCATGTCCAAATTGAAGAATCCGCGCAGGCTGTCCGGCTCTTCTTGCAGCTCTCTTGCATCAAATTCATTGACAGAAGTAACGGCTTCTGCCTGGTTGCCGCCCGCCCCGTTAATCAGAATCGAGCAAGGCCCCAAGGTCTTGTTAATCAAATCATGCGCCTTCCTGACCTCCTCCAGATTGCGCACATCGCAGGCCACGGAAAACGCGTTGCCACCTGCCGCTTTGATGGTTTGTTCCGTCTTCAGCAGTTTATCCATACTGCGCCCCATCAGTACGACATCGTATCCTTTTTGTCCCAGTTCTATGGCTAATGCCGAGCACAACGTGCCACCGGCTCCCGTAACGACAGCCACTTCTTTCTTTATCGTATTCATATCAGTTTTCTCCATTTTTTAATATTGTTGTAACAGATGTTTCTTACTAATTCTCCCAGCAGAGAGAGATCCGATGGAAATTCCCCGTCGGCGACCTTTTGGCCGATAAACCGGCAGAGTGTCCTGCGGAAATATTCATGGCGGGAGAAAGAGAGCACGCTCCGCGAATCGGTGGTCATGCCCACAAAACTATTCAGCAAGCCATACGAAGAGAGTGCTTGCAACTGCTGGTTCATCCCTTCGAGATGGTCGTTATACCACCATGCGGGGCCAAACTGCACTTTCCCCCTGATGCCGTTGCCCGAATAAGACCCGGTCAGGGTAGCGAAAGCTGCGTTGTCCGCTGGGTTCAGTGTGTACAGAATGGTACGTGGCAATGCGTCCGACTCGTCGAGCGAGTCCAACAGTCGCACCAGGCTGTCGATGTCGCATGCCTGACCGATGGATGCATATCCTCCGGCCGGGCCGAGGCTCCTTCTCAGCCGGGTGTTGGTATCCCGCTTGGCACCGATATGCAGTTGCATGCACCAATCCCGTTGTGCATAGCACCGCCCTAAGTAGGATAAAAGGTACGACTGCAGGCCGATGTTTTCTGCAGAAGAAAGCATTTGGTTTTCCATCAGCTTGCCGAATAAGGCCGAGGCCTCTGCTTCGGATATTTGCACGAAGCGGAAACCGGCATCCAACGAATGGTCGGCATATTCGCATCCGGCTTTGGAAAAGTCGTCCAACCGAAGCTCTATGGCGCGCAAGTACTCTTCCAGGCCGTTTATTTGCATTCCACATTGAGAGGCCAATTGCAAAACGAAGCTCCGGAAAGAGGGAGACGAAAAAGCACTGATCGAGTCGGCTCGCAGCGATGGCTTTACCACGATTTGCTGCGGTTGGCAAGAGGCCTGCTGATGGGAGGTAAGGTCGACCAGCAAGTCGTCGGAAGTACACAATACCTCCACCTTGCACATCTGCAGGATATCCAGCATGCCCCAACCCGGTTGCCGGAGAAGGTGGTTGCACGTTTCCCATATCTCATCCGCATTTTGCCTGTTCAGAATGTCATCGATGCCAAAGAAGCGTTTCAACTCCATACACGACCAGTGGAACAAGGGATTGCCGATGGTATACGGGAACAGGGAAGCCCAAGCGTCATACCGTTCCTTGCCCGAGACGCGGGTGCCGGTGATTATCTCCTCATCAATGCCGGCTATGCGCATCATACGGTGCTTATAGGGGTCGGAGCTAATCCAAAGTTCCGCCAAGTCGCTGAAACAGTAATTCACAGCCAGCTTCTGCGGATCGAGGTGATTGTGGAAATCTATGACCGGAAGCGGCGCGGTCACTTCGTGATAAAGTTGCCGTGCCACATCCGTTGTCAATAGGAAATTCTCATCAATAAAGTTGTTCATGGGTGCATCTGCTTAAAAATAACCTCCATTTTTCACCATCTCTTGTGCCGAAAAGCCTTCGTGTACCCAGGTACGCATCTCTTTCTCCTGCCGTTTGATGGCTTCAGCCCTCAATAATACATCATAAGCTATTCGGCGGGGGATGACTACGACTCCGTCCACATCACCAAAAATCACGTCTCCCGGCTTTATGTAGACTTTGCCGATTCTGACCGGCAAGTTATAACCTGTGATTTTGGTTCTCCCCAACGAACCGTTCGAACTGCGGTAACGGTAGAAAATAGGGAACTTCTGCTTGAGTACCTGGATTGTGTCGCGCAATCCGCCATTGACCACAGCACACCTGGCTCCCCGGGCTATGGCAGATGCGGTCATCACCTCGCCCCAGTGGGCAGCCTCTTCCTCGTTTCCGGCATCCCATACCACACAGCAGTTTTTAGGCATGTCGTCCAGCATCTGTGCCCTGATGTCCATCTCTCCGATGACGGTAGGATCCGGATTACTGCGGATGGTAAACGCGATGCCGGCGGCACGCATCTCGAACTGCAACGGCAGTATGGAAACGGGCAGTGCCTGATCCAGCAACGTGGCTTCGCGCAACACATCGTTCACCGCTCCGGTGTACAGGTTCTCGTAACGTTCGCACAATTCTTGTTCCGAGATAGGAAATACCACCTCGTCTGTCTTATCTAATTTTTCAATCAGTTTCTCCAATTTCATTAAATTCTTATCCATGATTCTATTTTTATTTTTCTAATAAACCTTTCAAATATCCTGTCGCAAATATGTGTCCCAGCATCTCGTAAGCCGGATTGTCGCCTGCTTCGCCGGCCATGATGGGCGCGTGGTCCGTACGGATGACACCATCGAACCCAATCTCCTGATAGGCCCGGATACACGCTTTCATGTCGGTCTGTCCTTCATCGTGGAAAGTCTCTTCGAAAGCCTCGGCATTGCCGCGTATGTCGCGGAAATGAACGAAGAAAATCTTTTGTCCGAAGTGCCTGATCAAGTCCGGTATGTTCTCGCCCATGGCGGCAAAGGTGCCTTGACAGAGTGTTATCCCATTGTAGTCGCTGGGATAGAGTTGCATGGCCTTGTCGAAGCTGGCTCTGTTCCTGAATATCCGGGCAACTCCTTGCAGGGAGGGCACCGGAGGATCGTCCGGATGAAGGGCCAACTTCACCTTACAGGCTTCGGCCACGGGCAAGATTTTGTCCATGAAATACTTGTAGTTGTCCCACACCTGTTCGTCGTGCAGTGTGCCGGCCTCCGTCAATTGCGGTGCGGATTGCACCAGCTTCGCATCGAAAGCTGTAACCAAGGCTCCACCCCGTCCTTTCTTTGCGAAAGAAGTACGGTACCACCCCGATTGGGGCATGAAGTTATAACATAAGACGGGAATCTCCAGAGCTGCCATGTTCCGCAACACTTGCTTGAAAATTTCTATCTCCTCGTCCCGGCCGGGCAGGCCTAATTTTATTTTATAGTGAGGCGGCGCAGGCTCTATCACTTCCAGCTTCAGCCCTGCGTCTTTCAGGCTCTCTTTGGCATACAGCAATGCCTTGAAGTCCCACGGTTTCATGTAATAGCGTTCGGCAGGCAGAGCCGCTACTGCATATTCTACACCCAATTGGGTGGCTATCTTCCACTTTTCCGACGGTAGAGTGGGTAAATACCATGCTAATTTCATTTTCTTGATTTTAATTTATTTTTGTAACCGACCCATAAGGCCACTGCCAGCAGAAGACTCAGTGTGCCGGCCCATAGGCTTAATTCCCCGCCCATGGAGTGGAGGTTGGGAATACTCATTCCGATAAAAAGTCCGCCGGATACAATCAAAGACAATAGTAACAAGGAGACTAATGCCTTGACGTATTGGGGTGATATGGAGGGAAGTTCGGCAGCATTGATGCTTCTGTCCAACGCCTCGAATAGCTTGCCCACGCCTTGCCGGTCTTTTTCGGCCGTTTGCCCATAAACCGGCAGGTAGTAAAGCACCAGGCAGAGCAACAGCTCGATGAGGGTGGCACTTTCCCAACTGACAGAGGGGAGCGCGTTCAATACGATTCCGGCGCTGATTCCGGCACTGATTGTCGCGATAGCGGCCTTGGCATTAGGCTTCCGGTTTACGATGCCCAATACCAAAGGAATGCCTATCGGGATACAGAAAATGCCCGTAAACAGCTTGTTGGCTTCAAAAGCCCCTCCGAAGCCTTGGATATAAATGGCTCCGGCAGCAATGAGGACTCCGATGACCAATGTCGACCAACGGGCCACAACCAATAGTTGCTTTTCGCTTGCTGCAGTATTGAACAGCCGTTGGTACACATCCTTGGTAAATACGCTGGACATAACATTGTATTCCGCATTCAACGAAGACATGGTTGCTGCAAACATGGAAGAGAACATGATACCCATAATGCCGGCAGGAAGCAGCTTGATTGCCACCGAGATGTAAGACATTTCGGTGTTCTCCAAACCAGGGACTATCACCGAAGAGGCCACGGCGGGAATCAAAAAAATAGGGGTGAAGACTAAAAACAGTATGCCTGTCACCACTCCCACTTTTCTGGCAGCCTTTTCATCTTTCACGCAGAAGAACTTTTGAATGAACGTCCAGTTCTCGTTGTATTTGATGAGAGTCATCACATAATAGACGGACAGCCAGAAAAACGCTCCTTTCGGGCCGTTAAACCACATCATCTTTTCCGGAATCTGTTGATAAAGCCCTTCTATGCCTCCCACTTCGTGCAAAGACACCGGCAACAGGACGCATGTGATGAGTATCAGTATCACAAACTGCACAGTGCTCATGATGGTCACCGTCCAAATTCCACCAATGATATTGAACAACGTAACGATTGCCCCCGAGATGATGATGGCAGCCTCCAGCGAGAGCGGTGTGACTACGGTAATGAACACACCGATGGCGTACAGCCGAACCATGTTGTCCAACAGCCGGACCAATAGCCCTACCCACGTCATGACTTCGCGAACCGAAAAACTATAGCGTTGTTCCAAGTATTCTATAGGCGTGACACAGCCGGTACGCCTCCAGCGACCGCCCAGCCATATACCTCCGATGATACAGGCCGGAACAGTGGACCAAAATACCGTAATGGACACCAAACCGTATTCATAGGCGATACCTGCATAGGCCACAAAGACGAATGTACTGAACAGCCCCATGAAATTGGTGACAGTAGCCATCAGCCAGGGAATGGTTCCATTCCCCTTGAAATAGGCTCCTACATCTTTGATGAACCAGCCAAAGGAAAGTCCGATGCCAGCCATCAGCAGTATGTATATGCCGATGGCCCAATAATCGAGTGATTGCAATTGTAATTCCATGTCGCTACTCATATTGAATCAGACTCCGGTCGGTAACCAAAATGGGTGAATCGTACACAGGAAGTTTGCTGAAACGGTATTTGTTTCCTTCCCTACTGATAGAGCCTGATGGAATCGTACAGACTTTCCCTGTAAGAATATCTACCCATACCGGATGCTCGAACTGACCATCAATCACTTCCACATCGACCAACGTCGGTTGATTAAAGTTGGTGGGGGTGGCCTCATCATACCATACAAGGAAAGAGTGCAATCCGCTGGTTTCATCCTGATAGGCGAAAAGAGTATGCGGATAATCGTTCTTCACCTCAAACAGATTTGCCGCTACCGGATGTTGCAACAAATCGATGACCGAAGCTAAGTGCTGCATCGCATAATAAGCCTTTTTAACGTGTATGACCTGCTTATCGTCATCGGTCTCCAGCAACCCTTTCACGTTTTTCTTTTTGATGGCATCGTTGCCACCGTAGTTCATGTCTGCAATGCAGAATATGCCGGTGGCAATGCCACGTCCGTGATCGCCGAGTATTCTTCTTAAATTCCATTTGGCTTGCGATACTTCCGACCATTGGTAGGCGCCCAAAGCACCACCGGTTCGCCCTTTGGACGGGGCTCCGCTTTCTCCTTGCCACAATTTGATGCGGGACGTGTACTTATCGATGACCGTCTGAAGCTTGTCTGTCAGAGGATACATATCCTCGGGACGGAACATGTATTGATGGTATGAAATCCAGTCAAACAGATCCAACTTGCCTCGTCTTTGGAATTCCTTGAGGCAATTCTCGGCCAGCGATGTATCGGAAATCAGGGCAAGGGCCAAGGCTGCGATTTTGGCCTCGGGGTCTACTTCCTTGATAATTTCGGCGGTACGGATATTCAAGTCTGCAATACTTTCGTAATTATTGCCAAGCTCTTTGTTGATATCCGGTTCGTTCCAAATTTCCCATTCATGCACTTTCCCTTTGTAATGGGTAGCCAACGCCCGCACCCAGTTGTCCCATGCCTTCTTGGCCTCTTCGGAAACAGGCCATCCACCTTTCAGGTAGGGGGTGCCTCCACCCGGATAGATGGGATTTCCGTACGATGTTTGTAGCCAGATTTTCAAACCACGCCCCACGGCATCGTCGACGATGGAGTCCAGCCAGGCAAAGTTGTAGACACCTTTTTCTTTTTCTGTCTTGGCCCATCCGGCTTGCAGCCGTATTTTCTTGAATCCCAACGGAGTAAGGTACTCCTTGTACTGCTGATAGTCGGTATAGTCTCTATCCAGCACTTCACATCCTAAGGTCAGTTCATGTTCGACCTCGTGAATGCTTTTGGGCGACAATATGCCGGCAACTTCGTAGGAGACAGTCAAATCGGTTTTTACCCTCTCTTCATGGACAGGCGCCTGCCTGCATGAACTCACGCACATGAGTAGTACAAGCAGGTGAAAGCCACTTTGTATTCTTCGTTTCATTGTCATTCTTCTGAAATAGTAACGTGTGAATATTTCTTCGCTTACAACAGCCTTTTAATTCTTGTAACCGGGATTCTGTTCCAATACGGCATCTTTGTTGGCCTCGATGGCGCTGTAGGGGATGGGGAACAATTCGTGATGCTCCTCTATGCGCGGTCCGTTGAGTGTATTGTATCGGCGAACACGTTCTACATATTTGCCCAACCGGCCTAAGGTGATCCGGCGGAATTCCTCATACACCAGTTCGCGGGCACGTTCGTCCAAGATGTAATCTATTGTGACCGCCGAGGCTGCTACTTTCGATGCATGGGCACGACTCCTTACCTCGTTGATGTCATTGGCGGCTTTCTCTTTTTCGCCTTTCGCCAAATAGGCTTCCGCACGCAGCAGATAGGTTTCTGCCAATCGCAACATGTATTGGTCCAAATAGGTGGCACCAGCGGTGGACTTCAACGTCTTCTGTGCAGGGTCGGCATAAAGGGCTTCGGGATGTTCACCGGGAGTGGTAATCTTACTGGGCCATGGATACCAGCGCCAAGATTGCTCCGTCAGCAGCTTGCTCTTTGTTTCGGGAGCCAGGATGCTTTTCCCGTAATACTTCGAAGATGGCAAATCGTAATAAGCATCACGTACCACGTTGTAGGAGGAATTGCGCATATCCGTGTCGAAGTCATCACCCCAAATTTCATATAGCCACCAATGGGTATTCGACATGTTGGCAACACCTCGCCCACCCACATTCAGGTCTGAACGTCCGTTGGACGAAAGAAATGCTTTTTTGCCTTCCGGATCTGTGCAAGAATAGGTTACGGGAGCCGCAAATCTCTCCAGATAATAAGGACGATAGGAAGTGGAAGTCAGATAACCACCGTCTACATCCGGCTCCATTTGGATGACCCACAAGGCTTCCGTATTACCGGCGGTTTTGCGGTTCTGATTTTTTCTTCTGAACAAATCCCAAAACACATCTCCGGCTTCCGATTTGTGTGTCCCGAATCTCTCTTTCATCAAACCGGTATTCGGATTGTCAATGACCTCAGTCAGCAGGCGGATGGCTTCGTCATAAAGGCCCAATGAAATACAGGTTTCGCTAAGATAGTGCTTCGCCACCAAGTTGGAAAGTTTTCCATCAGCCACTGTCTGTATCTCGGGAAGTCCGGTTGCCGCTTCTGCAAAATCATCGTACATGGCTTTTAATATCTCCTCTTTCGGTTGGCGCGTGAAATCTGTTTTGGGCGAGATGTTTTCTTCGAGCACCAGCGGTACACCCCCAAACACATAAACCAATGTACGGTAGCCGAATGCACGGAAGAATTTGGCCTCGGCCATAACTTTGCTTTTTTGCTCTGCGGTCAAAGTGCTGTTTTCCAAACGGCTGATGATGGTGTTGGCATTGCTGATTAGTTTGTATTCGCGATCCCATACGTTAGCCACTCCTTCTTGTTGAGGAGTGAGCCAGTCTTTCAGGTTGCCCATGAAATTGTTGTTGTCGCGGGCATTTTTAGCTATATCGGTCTCTTCGAAGAACACAAAATCGCTACAATAGAAATTGTTGCGCACCTTGGCATACAGTCCTGTCAAAGCGGTTTCGTAGTCCGTATATGTGTTATAGGCATTTTCCGGGCTCAAGAAGTCCATAGGAGTTTCTTTCAAAAAGCTGCTCTCATCGCACGAGAAAGCGAGGCATGAAAGTAAAAGAGCCATTCCGGCATTTAAAATATTCTGTTTCATAATAGTCTGAACTGTTAAAACGTTAAATCAATTCCAAAAGCAAAAGTGCGCATCACCGGATGTGAGTCGGTGGTAAAGCCGATACCGGCTTCGGGATCCCAACCATCCCAGCCTGTGAAGGTCAAGAGATTCTGTCCGCTGACAAACAGGCGGAGGTTGTTTACTCCGAACTTCTGTGTCCACTGCTGATTGAAGTTGTAGGAGAGAGAGACATCCTGCAGCCTGACGAAACTACGGTTTTGCATGCGGTTGGTATCTACGGTAGGCGATAACCAAGCTGTTGCAAACTTGGCGTTCGGATTGCTGGGCGACCAGTAGTCGTATGCGGTCAGCCAGTTCAGATTTTCGGCGTTACCGATGGATTTGCCAATGTAGTCTGGCTTTGAGATTTTAGAACGGTATCCGCTCTTTCCGCCTTGAATGGTATTGATAAAGAAGCGCAACTCGAATCCTTTATAACTGAATTCATTGGAGATACCCATCATGTAGGCGGGTTCTTTATGACCCAGAATCACCCGGTCTTCACCAGCGGTAATCTTGCCATCTTTGTTCTGATCCTTGATTTTATACGTTCCGGGATAAAATCCGTCCATAATGGTACCGTTCTCTTTGTCTTCCAGCTGCCAGATGCCTTCTACCTCATAATCGTAAATGGTGCCCAACGGTTCGCCAATGAACAGGCCGCTGGCTATCAAATCGTCTTCCTTACCATCTCCATCGTCATCTCGTCCTAATAAGGAAACCACTTTGTTTCGGTTCAAGGCAAAATTCATCCGGATATTCCATTGGAATTCCCTGTTTCGGATAGGGGTACCTCCAAGTACGACTTCCAATCCTGTGTTACGTAACTTGCCTACATTGCTGCGTACACTCGAGAAACCGGTCATGGTGGGAATGGTGACATCCCACAGCAAGTTCTTGGTGGTCGAACGATAGAAATCGACTGCTCCGTTCAGTCTTTCTCCGAAGAGAGAGAAGTCGATGCCGACATTATATTCTGCTGTCGTTTCCCACTTCAAGTCCTTGTTGGACATGCGTGTCACGGTCGAACCGATAGCAGTGCTTGCGCCGTCGCCGAACACATATTTGGAGCCGGCATTCAGCTCAACTTTGGCCAGCGAACTGTAGCGTGCGGTCTGATTGCCGGTAACACCAAAACTTGCTCTGAGCTTAAGGTTGTCCAGGCATTCGGCTTTCGACAAGAATGCTTCGCGAGACAATACCCAACCGATACCAACGGAAGGAAACAGACCGAATTTATGATTTTCGGCGAAACCACTGAAACCGTCTCGACGCAAGGTAGCCGTCAGCAAATATTTGCTATTGTAATTATAAGACGCACGCAGCATCTGATACAAGTTACTTTCTTTATAGGCCGACGAACTGATTTTCTGAATGATGGCTTGTCCCAAATCGTTGTATCCGGTCACGCCGCTGGTGTATTGTTGTCCTCTGGCCAAAGTCTTGTCATACGTCTGCCTGTTGGCACCATATACGAATGTGGCACTTACGCCATGTTTGCCAAACGAGCCGTTGTAGTTTACGATGTTGTCCAGCAACCATGTCGATGAATTTTCGTGTTGCTTGGAAGCCTCTCCCTGCTGGCTGGCTTCGTATTTATTGTAGTTGTTGGCGTTTTTGGCATCCAACGTATAGTTGTAATTCAGCCGGTAGGTCAATCCTTTTACCCAAGGAATGCTTATCAATCCATAAACTGTCGTATTGATTTGATGGCGTTTGTCTGCATCTTCCGCCAAGTAGTTCAGGAATGGGTTTAGGGTCAAAGAGCCGCTCGGGTTGGTAATCCATTCGTCATTTTCGTCTTTGGGAGCTGTTACAGACGGCATACGAATAAGTGCGTCCATATTGGGCGATTTTCCGGAATAATCCAACACGGAGAAGAAGGTATTTGTACCGATTTTCAGCCAAGAGGTGGTTTGCACATCTATGTTGGCCCGGAAAGTAGTACGCTTGTATTTATCATTCTTCACCACTCCTCGTTGGTTGGTCCAGCTGCCCGAAAGGAAGTAAGATACGTGTTCGCTTCCACCATTTACGTTAACCACGTTCGTAAACAACTGACCGGTTTGCATGGCCTCGTCCCACCAGCTGAAATCTGTACCGTTTTCTATACCGTCCAATTGTTGTACGTTCAGCTGCGTCTTTGAAAAATCCCAGTTGGGATTCGGTGATAGGTAACCGGACTCTTTGGTATAGGCCGATTCATATTCGATGTCGCGTACTTTCTGCATCCACTCTTCCCGGTTCAACGGTCGGTAATTGACTGTAGGATTACTGAACGACCAGTTTCCTGAATAAGAGATTTTAGGCTTTTGGGCTTTCCGACCCTGTTTGGAAGTAATCATCAACACACCGTTGGCGGCCTTGGCTCCGTACACCGCTTTGCTACTTGCATCTTTCAGGATGTCGATCGATTCGATATCACTTGGGTTAATATCCGAGATACGTCCTCCATAGATAATGCCGTCCAGGATAATCAGCGGAGAAGTGCTTCCATTGATGGTCGTTTGCCCGCGTACTTCAATCGAGGGGTCTTCACCAGCCGAATTGATTTGTCCAATCTGCAATCCCGCTACCGAACCATGCAACGATTGCATGATGCTGGTATTCGGCGCATCTTTCATGGCATTCAAGTCGGCTTTGACCACAGAGCCTGTTAAATCCGACTTCTTCATAGTACCGTATCCTACAACCACTACTTCGCTCAGTGTTTTCGAGTCTTCAATCAACGATACGTTAATCTGCGTTTCGCCGTCCACCGGTATTTCTTGACTGAGGTAGCCAATGTAAGAAAATACCAGGGTGGCACTTTTTGAAACACGCAAAGAGTAATTTCCGTCCAAGTCGGAAATGGTACCTACGGAACTTTCGTTCTTTACCGTGATGTTTACGCCTACCAGAGATTCTCCGGTGCCAGCATCCACGATTTTGCCCTTCACCTCGTGCTGGGCAAATGCTGTAGTACAAGTAAACAAGCACATGTACACAAGCAATTGATAGATTATTTTCATAATATAAAATTTAATTTTTCAATGCAAAATTAAATATAGTATCTTTAGGAACAAAAGAAATCGAAGAAGAATATACGAAACCTGCTGCATAACATAAAAACACATTAAAAATGAGTAGTATATGAACGACATAACACAATTGTAGTTAAAAATAGAGAAGAATATCTGATATTAAAATCGGAAATAATTAATTTTGCATTATAAAATTTAGTAGTAATCATTAAAATCGCCATGATACAAGTTATACATCGTGCCTTAAGTATTCTTGAAACAATCGCTTCAAGCCCTAAAGAAGATTTGAGTTTGTCCGAAATCGCCGATTCGCTTCAGCTAAATCATGGAACATGCGCCAATATTTTGAAGACATTGGTAAACAGAAATTATGTCGAACAAGTAGGAACGAAGAAGGGATACAAACTGGGCTATATGGCTTACCAGTTGACCGATTCGTATACGTATTACGCTGAATTGAAAGAAATTGCCAAGCCTTTTGTTGACAAATTACGAGAGAGTATCAATGAAACCATCATCCTTTCTATCATTGAAGGAGGAAAAAGAATCCTGTTGTATGAGGCCGAGTGCACCCATGAAATCCAGGTACGAACCACGCAGGAGTCGAGTGTTTATAAAGCCACTACCGGCCGAGTGATATTAGCTCATTATGCCTTAAAAGAATTGACTAATTTTATTGGGAAATACGGATTGCCCGACAAAGAGTCGTGGCCGGAAGTGAAGGATGCACAGGATTTGGAGAATGCCTTGCTCGAAATAAAAAAGAAAGAGGTGGAAATTTCCACGAATGCCAATCATGTAGTCAGCCTTGCTACCCCCATCTACAAAAAGAAGGCTGTCATTGCAAGTTTAGGAATTTATTTGCCGGATATCCGTTTTAATAAAGTTACAGAGAAGAAAATTGTCAAACGGCTGAAAGAAACTGCCAGTTTATTGAATAAAGCTATCAGGGAGCAAGAATGAAAGGCCGGAGAAGCTGCTACCAAAAACACGCGTCCTCCTTTTGCCAATAAAACACTCCTGCGGAACATTTTCTTCACTTCAACCCTACCTGCTCCCGACCAAGACCGTACCATCTCCCAACAATCTCCCAATGTTCTCCCAACATTCGCCTTCTCTATAGATTGGGAGAACATTGGGAGATAATTGGGAGAAAACAGGGTACAGACAAGGAGCAAATAAAGAGCTGGTAAGAAGCAGATAGGATTCTTACTTTCCTTCGCATGAAATTGGGCAAGAAGGAATTGCCCTCATTACAAAAAGATGAAAAACAAATTCAAACAATTGATATTTAATAAATTGCATCATTTTCATCTGCCACACAGTTGAAGCAAGAGCCTATTAAAATCCAATTTATATATTTCTACGCCTTCTACTTCTTTCTTTAAAAACATTTTCCTGATTTTTCTGAAAGACACAGCCGGGTGTTGCATGATAAATTGAAGAAGGGGAAAATGGACTGAAAAAGAACTTAAAAGCAACCCATAAAAACTTTTGAAAAAAGTGAAATAGGCTCTAAGAATCTGTCGATTTTTATGTATTTTTGCACCCGAAAATAATAGGTATTATATGCAAAACATTAGGAACATTGCAATCATTGCCCATGTGGACCATGGGAAAACAACGCTCGTTGACAAGATGCTTTTGGCAGGAAACCTTTTCCGCAACAACCAGAGCACAGGTGAATTAATGTTGGACAACAACGACCTGGAACGTGAACGAGGCATAACGATTCTCTCAAAGAACGTTTCTATCAACTACAAAGACACCAAGATTAACATTATTGATACTCCGGGACACAGTGACTTCGGAGGTGAAGTGGAACGTGTATTGAATATGGCGGATGGATGCATTCTGCTTGTGGATGCTTTCGAAGGTCCTATGCCGCAGACACGGTTTGTATTGCAGAAAGCTCTGCAGATTGGTCTGAAACCTATCGTTGTTGTGAATAAGGTGGATAAGCCAAATTGCCGTCCCGAAGAAGTGTACGAGATGGTGTTCGACTTGATGTTCAGCTTGAATGCAACCGAGGACCAGCTGGATTTCCCCGTTATCTACGGTTCTGCCAAGAATAATTGGATGAGTACCGACTGGCAGCAGCCGACTGATAACATTTATCCGCTTCTGGACTGTATCTTGGAGAATATTCCTGCCCCCGAACAGTTGGAAGGTACACCGCAAATGCTGGTTACTTCGCTGGATTATTCTTCGTATACCGGGCGTATTGCTGTGGGCCGCGTACACCGCGGCATATTGAAAGAAGGCATGAATGTGTCTTTGGCAAAGCGTGACGGGAGTATCGTGAAATCAAAAATCAAGGAATTGCATACATTCGAAGGTATGGGCCGTGTAAAGGTGCAGGAAGTGTCTTCCGGTGACATCTGTGCATTGATAGGTATCGAAGGATTTGAAATCGGAGATACGGTCTGCGATTACGAAAATCCGGAGGCGTTGCCGCCCATTGCCATTGACGAGCCTACGATGAGTATGCTCTTCACCATCAATGACTCTCCGTTCTTCGGTAAGGAAGGTAAGTTTGTTACTTCCCGCCACATCCACGACCGTTTGATGAAGGAGTTGGATAAGAATCTTGCTCTTCGTGTGCGCAAGAGCGAGGAAGATGGCAAGTGGATTGTTTCCGGCCGTGGTGTGCTTCATCTTTCCGTATTGATTGAAACCATGCGTCGTGAGGGGTATGAGTTGCAGGTAGGGCAGCCGCAGGTAATCTTCAAGGAGATTGACGGCGTGAAATGCGAACCTATCGAAGAGCTGACCATCAATGTTCCCGAAGAATATGCCAGCAAGATGATTGATATGGTGACCCGTCGTAAAGGCGAAATGGTAAAGATGGAAAGTGCCGGCGAACGTGTAAATCTTGAGTTCGACATGCCGTCGCGCGGTATCATCGGTCTGCGTACCAACGTGTTGACCGCTTCTGCCGGAGAGGCCATCATGGCGCACCGCTTTAAGGAATATCAACCGTATAAGGGTGAGATTGAACGGCGTACCAACGGTTCTATGATTGCCATGGAGTCCGGTACGGCTTTTGCCTATGCCATTGACAAGTTGCAGGACCGCGGCAAATTCTTCATTTTCCCGCAGGAAGAGGTTTATGCAGGCCAGGTAGTGGGCGAGCATTCCCATGACAACGACTTGGTGATTAATGTAACGAAGTCCAAGAAGCTTACCAATATGCGTGCCAGTGGTTCGGATGATAAGGCACGCCTGATTCCTCCCGTACAGTTCTCTCTTGAGGAGGCACTGGAGTACATCAAGGAAGACGAATACGTGGAAGTTACTCCTAAATCAATGCGTATGCGCAAGGTTATCCTCGATGAGCTTGAGCGTAAACGCGCAAACAAGAACTGATAAACAGAAGAGTTTTAGTTGTTATATATGAAAGGAGTGCCCCGCCGAAAGGTGAGGCACTCCTTTTTATTGTCGTCATTCAAACGAAAGTCAATCGATGAATTTTACCTTTGCCGCATTACGGGGTTTGGCAGTGGGCGTTTCGTCCGGATAGCCGAAAGCGATACAGTAAAGTAGCTGATAGCCTTCCGGAATATCCAGTTTCTTCAGGTATTCGGCAGCAGCCGGAGTAGAGGTCATGAAGCGCGTGGGACCGCCCAAGCAGCAAGAACCGATTCCCATGGACCAGGCTGATAGAATCATATTCTCACCCAGCAGTCCGCAGTCAATCTGCGAAAGGTCATAAGACGGGTCATTGGCAATAAATACTACTGTAGAAGCGTTGCGAAACATGTTCTTGAATTTCGGGTCTTCGGCGGCTTTGGGATTTTCCTTCTTGTAGATTTCCGTGATGCCGTTGATGAAATCCGGGTTATCCACTACACGCACTTCCCACGATTGCTTGTTCTGTCCGTTGGGTGCATTGATACCGCAATCCAGGATAATCTGCATGGTGTCGCGATTCACGGCTTGCGGTTTGTACTGGCGGATGCTGCGGCGTGACATGATGGTTTCAATCACCGCATTCTCTTTGCTTTCATTTGCATTGGCAACTTGGGTCTCTTTCTGGGTTTGGGCGCTGCAACTGCAGAGCAGCAACAAACTTGCGCCTGCCAACATCAATTTGATACTTTTCATATTGCTTTATTTGAATAATGGTTTCTGCAAAACTACTAAAACTTTCGGATTATCAATGAGATAGAGATATTAAAAAAGAAAAAAGGCATCTCCCGGAGGAGACGCCTTTTCCATATGTTTCTAACTTTATTGTCAGATTAGAGCTTCGGACCAGCAGCAACCAGAGCCTTACCAGCTTCGTTGCCAGTGAACTTAGCGAAGTTCTTGATGAAGCGACCGGCCAGGTCTTTAGCTTTTTCTTCCCATTGGCAAGCGCATTCGTAAGTGTCACGAGGATCGAGAATCTTCGGGTCTACATTCGGCAATTCAGTCGGAACCACGAAGTCGAAGAAAGGAATAACCTTCGTCGGAGCCTTGTCGATAGAGCCGTCGAGGATAGCATCGATGATACCACGAGTGTCTTTGATAGAGATACGTTTGCCGCTACCGTTCCAACCGGTGTTAACCAAGTATGCCTTAGCACCAACCTTGTTCATCTTCTTAACCAATTCTTCTGCATATTTAGTAGGATGCAAGCTCAAGAAAGCAGCACCGAAACAAGCAGAGAATGTCGGAGTAGGTTCAGTGATACCACGTTCTGTACCAGCCAACTTAGCAGTAAAGCCGGAGAGGAAGTAGTACTGAGCCTGGTCGGGGTTCAGGATAGATACCGGAGGCAATACACCGAATGCATCGGCAGATAGGAAGATTACCTGATGAGCGTGAGGACCTTTGGAAACCGGCTTAACGATGTTGTTGATGTGGTAGATAGGATAAGAAACGCGAGTGTTTTCTGTCACGCTCTTGTCAGCGAAGTCAATCTTGCCTTCTGCGTCAACAGTTACGTTCTCCAGCAGGGCGTCGCGCTTGATGGCTGCGTAGATATCGGGTTCGCTTTCTTTATCCAGGTTGATAACCTTAGCGTAGCAACCACCTTCGTAGTTGAATACACCTTCGTCATCCCATCCGTGTTCGTCGTCACCAATCAACAGACGTTTCGGATCAGTTGACAAAGTAGTCTTACCTGTACCGGACAGACCGAAGAAGATAGCAGAGTCAGTGCCTTCCATGTTAGTGTTGGCAGAGCAGTGCATAGAAGCGATACCACGCAACGGGTTCTTGTAGTTCATGATAGAGAACATACCCTTCTTCATTTCACCACCGTACCAAGTGTTCAGGATAACTTGTTCGTTGGTCTTCAAGTTGAATACAGTAGCTGTTTCAGAGTTCAGACCCAGTTCCTTGTAGTTGTCAACTTTTGCCTTAGAAGCGTTGAATGATACGAAATCGGGTTCTCCGTAGTTAGCCAGTTCTTCAGCAGTCGGGCGGATGAACATGTTAGTTACGAAGTGAGCCTGCCATGCCACTTCCATGATGAAACGTACTTTCATACGAGTAGCGGGGTTGGCGCCACAGAAAGTATCAACAACGAACAGACGCTTGCCGCTCAATTCCTTTACAGCCTTAGCCTTCAGGTCAGCCCAAGCTTCTTCAGAGCAAGGTTTGTTGTCGTTTTTGTATTCTTCAGAAGTCCACCATACAGAATCCTTGCTGGCTTCATTCATTACGAAGAATTTATCTTTAGGAGAACGACCGGTATAGATACCTGTCATTACATTTACAGCACCCAGTTCAGTTACCTGACCTTTTTCAAAACCTTCCAAACCTGGTTTGGTTTCTTCTGCGAACAGTACATCGTAAGACGGGTTGTGGATAATTTCCTTCACGTCTTGGATACCGTACTTGCTTAAATCTAAATTTGCCATTTCTTTTAATGATTTAAAATGTTGGTATTTGGTTTATAATCTCTTTCCTTAATCTCTTTTTACCTTTGATTTACAAGGGAAAACGGGTGTAGAAAAGCTCTTTTTTTCCTGCTTTTCAGCAGGTCCCTTGTTTTTCGCCTACAAAAGTAATACTTTCTTTTTAAAGAAAAGCTCTATTAGAGAAATTTTTCTCTAATAGGAAATCTTTTATAAAACCATAACAATATCTGCTAACTGAATGTTGCAAATTGAGTGAAATTCGTTTACTTTGCACATCAAAACATTCTATAATTATGAAGGTTATCAACTTTGCCGAGACAAATTCTGTCTTGAACCAATACGTGGCAGAAATTCGTGATGTAGCAGTCCAGGGCGACCGTATGCGTTTCCGCCGTAATATTGAACGCATTGGAGAGATAATGGCGTATGAAATGAGTAAGGAACTGACGTATTCTGTCAAGCAGGTACAGACTCCCTTGGGGGTGGCGTCGGTCAGCACACCCGATGACGAGGTGGTGATTGCCACTGTTTTCCGTGCCGGATTGCCTTTGCATACTGGATTCTTGAATATGTTCGACCATGCCGGGAACGCTTTTGTTTCCGCTTACCGTTATTATAAGGATAAGGAATGCCGTACGGTGGATGTACACATCGAATACATCGCTACTCCGGATTTGTCCAAGAAGACATTATTGATTGTAGACCCGATGCTTGCCACGGGAGAAAGTATGGAATTGGCCTGGAAGGCCTTCGTCACCAAGGGGATGCCGGCCAAGTTGCAGATAGCTTGTGTCATAGCCAGCCAGCAGGGCGTAGAGCATCTGGAAAAGCTGTTCCCTGGAGATGAAGTGACCTTGTGGTGTGCAGCAATCGACCCGGAGATGAACGAGCATTCCTATATCGTTCCCGGGCTGGGAGATGCCGGAGATTTGGCGTTCGGTGACAAGATATAAGGTTCATATATCTTTTCCATCAGCCTTTTCCCAAGTGCGGGCCTATAATGACCCGGTTCATAATAATTGTGGATGTCTTCCGTGTATTCGTTGATACCGGTGAAATCAAATACATTCCGTTTTCCGAAGAAGCGCTTCAGTGTCTTTACGTCGGCAGGGTTTATGTTGACTTGCAGGTAGTCGGGACTGATAATGATTTTTACATCGGTATCATGTTTCCGGCAAATCCACTTTATTTCCTGCAACAGATTGATTTGCTTTTCCCTGAGCACTTGGGGGGCTTCCCGGTATTTCCCGTCTCTATAATTCTTCATTTTCTCTTTGGTGAATTCTCCTTTCCGGTTTTCCCAGTACTTATCTCCCTCTTCCTTTATCATTTTCTCTCTGGGATTTAACACGTCATTGGTTACCGGGTTTCGGGTGGAGCCATAGGGGTTTATAACCCCTTTCATGTAAGGGCGATAGGTATGGAACAGCTTGTAGTCCAGATAGGGGAAGAGAAAGTTCGGGTAGAAGAAGGCTTGGCAGAATTCCTTCTGAAACTTGAAGCTGCTTATTCCCGATATGGCGGGCGGCAGAATGTTGGAATGTCCGGTGAGGCAACGGTCGTTGTGCAATGATTCCTTGTCGATAATCAGCAGTAGGTTCTTGATTGTTGCACCTGCCTTGTCCAGTGCCTTCAGCTTCAGGCAGACGGCGGCAAGGCTTTCGGCATTTCCGAATAGCCGTACGGCTCTTCCGCCGTGGAGGTATTTCTCCCATTCATGGCATTGATAAGCCATAGTGCAGGAGTTTCCCATGATATAGGAGTCGATGGGGATGGTATCCCGGTTGTTCAGATACATCTGCCACCCCACGTGCCCTTCGTTTAGTACAACCGGGGTTTGGTCGTATCGTTCATAGTTCTTCAGGACCATGAAAGGGTCGTCCAGGAAATAGACTGCCAGTAGGGCTATAAAAGGGATAAAAAGGATAAAGAGCTTTTTCATGAAACGTATGGCTGCGTTCCGTTCGCTGTTTTTCTTCATCATGTGTCTTTATTGTCAAAATTGTAAATATATGAAGCTGTCCGAGTTGAACTGTCCCAGTGTGAAAAGTATTATGGCGAGCAGATAATAGATACTCCATCTTACGGCTGCCGGCTGTCGTCCGAGGGCTTCTAGCAAATCATGCTTGGACATGAAATATTCGTAAACCAATATCAGTACGAGTGCGCTTCCTGCCACAATGCTGTTGTGGTCCGGCATTCCGATGTTCATTTCCTTCCAACTGTAATGTACGCCGAAGGAGAGGTGGCTGATGTAGTGGAACGCTTCGGCCATAGAACTTGCCCGGAAGAATATCAGAGATACGGCAAAAAGTAGGTAGGTCCTTACGACGGATAGTGTGGCATATAAGCGGCTTCCCAATTGGGCTTTCAGTCTGCGGTGAAATGTCGTGGTCTTCATCTCGTAGAAGATGATGACACCTTGAATTAGTCCGTAGACAGCGAAGTTCCATCCGGCACCATGCCAGATACCCAGTCCCGTGAAGGTCAGCGCCAGACTTAGAAATACGCCCCATTGTCCCCATCCACGCAGGCTCGAGGACAACGGGAGGTACAGATAGTCGCGTACCCAGAATGAAAGCGACATGTGCCATCGGCGCCAGAAGTCGGCAGTGGTCTGTGCAATGAACGGCCGGTTGAAGTTTGGGCTGAGCTTGAATCCCAGCATGCGCGCTCCTCCCAATGCGATGTCGGTATATCCGGAGAAGTCGGCATACAGCTCTATCGGATATAGGAGGCATGCCATCAGTAATTGCACGCCCGAGGCTGTGTATACCGACCCGAAGACACCGTCTATGTATGGGGCGATGGAGTCGGCCAGTATCAGTTTCTTTATTAGTCCCACGACAATCAGTCTCATTCCGTAGACCATGGATGTATAGTCCGTAGCTTTGCAGGACTTCAGTTGGGGGAGCATGTCACTTGCTCTTTCTATGGGACCGGAAAGGAACTTCATGAAGAAGAGCATGTATATCATGAAGTCGGGCAGGCTCTTTTCCGGTTCTTCTTCTTGCCAATAGATTTCTGTCAGGTACGAAATGGCCTGGAAAGTATAGAAAGAGATTCCCAGCGGAAAAAGGATGTGGCAGTCTGTAAGCCGGTCGGCATACCGGAATGCCAACCAGCTCACGACCAGAAAACACACACCTGAAAAATAAATTCCCTTCATGCTGCTTTCCCGCTTGGTCTGTCCTATCCATTTGCCAAGGTAGAAGGTGGTAAGCGTGAGGATGAGGGCCGTTATCAGAAAAGTGAGGTGGTAGAAGCCTATGAAGAGGCAGCTGGCTGTCAGTAAGGTCGCTTTTCTGAATCGTGAAGGAAGCGTATGGTATAGAATGAAAGTACACGCAAACAGTACGACGAAGTTCAGGGATATGAATGACATTTCCTAGTTGGTTTTGGTTAAAATGGCATGGCAGATGTCTCCCACGTTTTTGAGTTTTACAATATCTCTGAAGGTGAAGCGTACATTGAATTTCTTCTCTATCTTGTTTATCAGTTGCATGTTGGTCAGTGAATCCCATCCTTCCACATCCTGGGCGGTGGTCTCATTGTCAAGTACAATGTTCTCTCTTTTCAGTACCTCCCGAAAGATGAGGCTCATTTCATTCAAAATAGTCTGTGTATCCATTGTCAAGTTTAAATTAGTTCTTGTATTTTCTTTCTGTCTGTTTTGCTACTGGTGTTCAGCGGAAACTGTTCCAGGCAATGCATATGCTTGGGAATCATGTAGTAGGGAAGCCTGCTATACAGATATTCCTCCATCTGCTGTTTGTCGAGCTGTTTCTTCTCTACGACGAGATGTAGTTCGCACTGATTGCCGTTGTCGTATTTGGGAATGACGACTACACGGCATTCACCGTTGAAAAAGTTTTTTGCCACATGTTCAATCTCGCTCAGCTCGATGCGAAATCCTTGTATCTTTATCTGTGAGTCTTTTCGTCCGCAATAGATGATGTCACCGTCGGCATCCATCCGGCAGAGGTCTCCCGTCTTGTAGTATACTTTTCCATTGGCGGTCTCTACGAGGCATTCCCCGTTTTTTTCGGGAGCATTCCAGTATCCACCCATCACTTGATTGCCGCTAATCCATAGTTCGCCGGTTTCTCCGGTAGGCAGCGGGCGACCGTCGTTATCCATAATTAGGGCATCGATGCCTTCGAAAGGCCTTCCGATAGCGGTCATGCCGTTGTGATGCTTGCAGGAGGTGACGGGTATCCGGTAGGCAGTGCAGTAGATGGTTCCCTCTGTCGGTCCGTATAGGTTTATGAAAGAGGCATTGGGGACACATTTTCTGAAAGCATCCAACAGCTCCGCGTCAGAAGCCTCGGCAGTAACCACTAGATATCTAAGTGCGGGGAGGTGTATCTCCGGAAAATAGGGACGTAGCAGCTGGAGCAGTGAAGGGGCCACGGCAGCGAAGGTCAGGTCGTATTTTTCCAGAGTTTCAATTACGTTGATGTATTTCACGCCTTCCGGAGAAACGGTGTATATGCAAGCACCCAGCGTCAGCGGATATAGAAAGGATACGATGGAAACGTCGAAAGTGAGTTCGAACATCTGCAGCATCCGGTCGTTCTCGTCCAGTTGCCAGTCGAGGCGGTGGTAGGCGGTATAGAAAGCATTCAGGTTACGGCGGGAGATGGGTACTCCTTTGGGTTCGCCTGTGCTTCCGGAGGTAAAGATGATGTAGGCATTTTCCTCTTCTGCCGTATGGAGGATGTCTTCTGCGGCATGGAACGTGGCGGAGTTCTCTGCCTGCTCTATTTCGGAGGTACATATCAGTTCCAGATTCCGGGTGTCGAGGTTCAAGACATGGATATTCTCGGTATGCAGCACGAGGCGGATGCCTGCCGAGTCGGCAATTCTGTCGTTCCTATGTTTGGGGTAGGAAGGATGGAGGATGACGTATGTCTTTCCGCAAATCAGTGCAGATAGTATGGATGCGTATGTTTCCAGTCTGTTTTCTGCGACGATACCGATAATTTTGTCTTCTCTGTCCTTGAATAGGGAGGATATTTTCTGTACGCAAGTTGCCAGCTCTCCATAAGTGCAGGCAGTGTCTTCGATGACGAATGCCGGTCGGTCGGCATATTTGCCGAAGGCTTTCATGATGTCGCCAATCAAGTCATTTGGATACTTTTTCATTTAGTCCGTTATGTTATAGTTCAGTTTTTGCGGAAGCGATGTTTGTCCGTCGTTCATTAAAGACAGTGGTTTCCCGCAATCTCCCTACCGGGAAATCCTTAAGATTTCTAAAAAAGGAGGGATACTGTTCGGAATAAAAGAAACAGAGGGGGCAAATACATACTCACCACAGGATAACACGGATTAACACTGCTAAAAGCTCTTTATTATCAGAACTCCTAAGGCAATCTGTGTTAATCCGTGTTATTCTGTGGTGAGTATGATATACTCTTCGGGCAAAATGGGTTTGCGAACAAAGTCCTTATTTTGCCCAGAACAGTTTGTGGTAGTAAGTGTCTTCGGCTGACACCTCTTTATAGTAGGGATTGTAGTTGACTTCCGTATTCGGGTATCTCCAGCGGTTCGGCACATTTGTGATGGTACCGGCCACTTCGGGGAAGGCCAGGCCGGACGGATAGCCGGTACGTCGGATATCACTCCATGCCTCACGACTGGCTAGGAAACCGAAATGCAGCCACTTTTGGGTAATGATGGCATCCATCTTGTCTGTATATTTCGTGCTGTTCCATTTGGCAGCGGCGAAAGAGGCGGTTTCTTCGGCGGTAGGGGCATCATACCGGCGTGCGTTTTCACCCGTACTTACCGAATCGTAATAGTAGTAAAGCGTGATGGACTGGCTGACAGCCTTTTTGAACTCTTCTTCCGCTTTCGCTTCATTCTTTGCCACTCCATACCCCATTTCATAGGCTTCCGCTTTCAGGAAATGGATTTCGGGTGAGGCCATTATCAGCATGTCGAATTTGTCGTTTTCCCAAAAGAAACCTTTCTGCGTGATTTGTGAGAAACCGGTGTTGCTGGTATTGACTTCGTCTTGTGCCTGCGAGTTGTAATATTCCGTCAGCTCATCCGCCACGGTAAGGTCTGTACCCAGATAACGGTGCTCGTCCAATTGACCGGTGTTTTGGTTGGTAATCTTCACGGGATTGAAGTTGAGCAGGATGCGCGGGTCGTCTTCTCCTTTCACATAAACGCCGCTCAGTGGGTCATTGCTGGTCATATCATAGTTGCCATGGCCCAGCATGCGGTCGATGATGGCGCCCGAAGCAAGTCGGTTGGTTACCCAGTCACCCAGTCCGTGGCCTGCGGTGAAGTTCAGTTGCCCAGACTTCTGGTTGACAATGAGAATGTTGTTTTCTTGTTCCTCTATCAACGGATAGGCTGACGGATTTTCCAGGATTTCCTTGATGGCGGTACGGCCTTCCGCCTGCAAGTCTCCTTGCGCGGCTACGCGCATGGCAAGGCGCAGTCGCAAGGAGTTTGCATAGCGTTCCCATTTGTCCATGTCCCCGTTGTTGATAAAGTCTTGTGTATTGAAGTTCCTCGGTGTGGGGATGGAGCGGAACCGCGGAGCAATTTCTTTGAGCTCGTCAAGAATGGTTTTATATATATTCTCGGCCTTGTCATAGTGAGCATACGATTTACCTACATCGTTGGTAAGCGGCAGTGTGCAAGCTTCCGAAAAAGGCATATCCCCGAAAATGTCCACTGTGGCGGCGAAAAAATCGTACAGCTGTACTTTGGCGGCAAGATAGAATGCCTCATCCTGTGCTTGCTCTGCCGCGCTTTCTTCTTTGTAGAGAGATTCCAGCTTGCGGAACTGGGCCAGTGCCGAATACACATTGTCCCACTGTCCGTCAATGGCGGGTATATAGCCGGGGGTATACATATCTGTAGTGTTGGAGTAGCCGAAGGTTTGTGCATACTTGCCTGTAAACTGTGAATCGAATCCGAAGAACCGGTTGTATTCGTAAACATCATAGTCCTTTACTTTTTGGAAGACTCCTACCATCAGATTACTGATGGTGACTTGGGTTACTTTGGAGGGGTCTTCGTATTTGCTGTCGAAGTCATAATCCGTACAGCCTGATGTTGTCAGGAGGAATGCTCCCAATGAAACAAGAGATAATATCTTTGTCTTTTTCATACTCTTTTTTGTTTTTTGGATGGTTGTTTTGTCAGAAACTTGC
>NZ_JBCNZM010000055.1:0-28974 GCF_040227615.1 Bacteroides sp. RTP31139st1_H2_RTP31139_211217
GTACGTATGCGATACGCACTTCGTTGCGACCGGAACCCGGCGTAGTATAGAATCCGGAGGCAGGCGCCATGAACACCGTCTGTCCCTCGTACTCGAACTCCGACAGACACCAGGCACAGAACTTGTCCGAATCATCTACCGGAAGCTTTGCCACCGTATAGAAGGCTCCCATCGGGATGGGCGAATATACGCCCGGTATACGGTTCAATCCGTCAATCAAGCATTTACGGCGTTCTACATATTCATCGTATGTGTCGCGCAGATAATCCTCATCGGCATCCAGCGATGCTTCTGCGGCAATCTGGCCAATCAACGGAGGACTGAGACGCGCCTGGCAGAACTTCATGACAGCATCCCGGATTTCCTTGTTCTTCGTTATCAGGGCACCGATGCGGATGCCGCACTCCGAATAGCGCTTGGACACGGAATCAATCAGCACCACATTGTTCTCAATGCCCTCCAGATGGCAGGCAGAGATATAGGGAGAACCCGTATAAATAAATTCACGGTACACCTCGTCCGAGAAGAGGAACAAATCGTACTTCTTCACAAGGTCGCGAATCTGGTTCATTTCACGGCGTGTATAGAGGTAACCCGTAGGATTGTTGGGATTGCAAATCAAAATAGCACGTGTGCGCTCGTTAATCAACTCCTCGAACTTCTCTACCTTGGGCAACGAGAAACCCTCTTCGATGGTCGTGGCAATGGTGCGTATCTTGGCTCCGGCAGAGATGGCAAACGCCATATAATTGGCATAGGCCGGCTCGGGAACAATGATTTCATCCCCCGGATTGAGGCAAGCCAGGAAAGAGAACAACACCGCCTCCGAGCCGCCGGAAGTGATGATGATGTCGTCTGCAGTCAGATTGATATTGTACTTTGCATAGTAACCCACCAACTTCTCTCGGTAACTGCGATATCCCGCACTGGGACTGTATTCCAGAACTTTCCGGTCGATGTTCCGTATCGCTTCAATCGCGACTTCCGGAGTAGGCAGGTCGGGTTGACCGATGTTCAGGTGAAATACATGTATACCCCTCTGCTTGGCAGCATCTGCCAGAGGAGCCAGTTTTCTGATAGGAGATGCGGGCATCTCCATTCCGCGAATAGATATTGTTGGCATGAGGTTTATTTACTATTTGACGATTTATGATTTACTATTTAATAGAGTATTTATAGGTGATATTGCTATCACTTTATCATTAAAGTTGCAAATGTAGCGAATTATTTGAAACCAAAAGGAAGGCAAGACCATAAAAACTTTAAAAAACTTATCTATCGTAAAAACTCTATGATATGTAAACAGAAACTTGTATCTTTGAAAAAGCAAACGAGCCAAGTAGAATCAATTGTAAATAGTAAATAGTCAAATAGTAAATAACACCATGGTCATCAACCTTATAACTTTTGCTTCCATACTGCATAAACAAGCATCAGTCCGTAGCTCCCACGAAGTGATATTGACTGAATTGGAAAAATACTTTACCGTCAACTTCATTGATTACAAAGACATAGACAAGTTATCACCCGATGACTTCAGTATTATATTCATTGCCACCGGAGGTGTGGAACGGCTGGTAATCCAGCATTTCGAATCCCTTCCCCGCCCCGCCATCCTCTTGGCAGACGGCATGCAGAACTCACTGGCCGCCGCTCTCGAAATATCTTCCTGGCTGCGCGGCCGGGGAATGAAAAGCGAGATTCTTCACGGAGAGCTCCCCGAGACCATCAAGCGTATTTTTGTCCTGCACAGCAATTTCGTGGCACAACGCAGCCTTTTCGGCATGCGCATCGGCGTAATGGGCACTCCGTCCAGCTGGCTCGTTGCCAGCAATGTGGATTATCTGCTTGCCAAACGCCGCTGGGGTATCGAGTACACAGACGTCTCATTGGACCGCATTTATGAATACTACGGACAGATAACGGACGACGAGGTGGGCGAAGCATGCGCCGGACTGGCAGGAAAAGCGCTTGCCTGCCGAGAGGCAAGCCCCGAAGACATGATAAAAGCCATGCGGCTGTATCGAGCCATCAAGAGGATTGTAGAGGAAGAGCGACTGAGCGCCATTACCCTCAGCTGCTTCCGCCTGATAGACCAAACGGGAACCACCGGCTGCCTTGCCCTTGCCTTGCTGAACGACGAAGGAATCATTGCCGGATGTGAAGGCGATTTGCAATCCGTCTTCACCATGCTGGCCGTAAAAGTGCTGACGGGGAAAAACTCCTTCATGGCCAATCCTTCCATGATAAATGCCCGTACCAATGAAATCATATTGGCACACTGCACCATCGGCATCGCACAAACGGAGCAGTTCATCATACGCAACCATTTTGAGACGGAAAGCGGCATCGGTATTCAGGGAATCCTGCCGACGGGAGATGTAACCATCGTAAAATGCGGAAGCGAAAGCCTGGACGAATATTACTTGAGCACCGGCACGCTTGTTGAGAATACAAACTACATCAATATGTGCCGCACCCAAGTGCGGATAAAAATGAACTCCCCTGCCGACTATTTCCTCAAGACACCGCTGGGCAACCACCACATCATGCTGTATGGCAATTACGAGGATATATTGGAAGAGTTCCTGCAAGCCAATGCCTGCAAACGGATTGAATGATTACTCGTTCGCATCCGGTATCACCACCTCGAAACGCGTTCCTTTTCCCAACTCTGAGGAGACCGAGATAGAACCATGCAGGCGGTCTACGATGGTCTGGCAAATGCTCAGCCCCAAACCGGCGCCCTGCGTAAAGCTGTCTTCTTTGTAAAAGCGTTCGAAGATATGTTTCTGGGCGTCTTCAGAGATACCGCTTCCCGTGTCTTCGACAAAGATGGTGGTATATCCTTCCCGGTTCGTGACATAGCCGAAGGTGATGCTGCCCGTTACCGTGAATTTCTTGGCATTGTTTATCAAGTTGTTCACGACCTGCTTCAAGCGGACGGAATCGGTGATGACCAATTTGTCTTCCCCTTCCGGAATCTCTATACGCAGCTCTACATCCCGAGGCATACTCAGACGCTGGGATTCATGGACCTCCTGCATGATGAACGCCAGGTTGAATGCTCCGAACTTAAAGTCCATCGTGCCCGATTCTATGCGCGAGAGGTCCAGAATATCGTTTATCAACGCCAGCAGCAACGTACAGTTGATGTTGATTGTTTCGACGAACTGCTTTACCTCTTCCGGAGAAAAAGCGTCCAAGTCCTTCAATAAATCCGAGAAGCCGACAATGGCATTCAGAGGGGTACGTATCTCATGGCTCATATTGGCAAGGAACGCAGATTTGAGCTTGTCGGCCTGCAAGGCACGGTCACGTGCGGCAATCAGGGCTTCCTCCGTATCCTTGTAACGCTGGATGCTTTGGCATACTCCCAACACCATGTATGGGGTATCGACCGTCAGGCCGTCATAAGCGGTACTGCGAAACTCCCACCATTCATAGCTCCCGTCCACACTCTTCAACCGGAAACTCATCCGTGAATTGATTTCATTACCCAACAGAATGGCATCAAAATTCCTGCGCATATGCGGCAAGTCTTCCGGATGTATAAGGGCATCCATCTCATCACGCGTCAGCAAGTCCGTATCACCTATATACCCGAAACGGCGCAGCAATCCACCTGGGAAATGGAAGCGGTTCATACGCATGTTGTACTGCCACGGATAAATGGAGCTCTCCTCCACCGCCATGTTGAAAAAGCGCCTCTGCATCTCCTCTTCGGAGATATTGCGGCATACAATCGCCATTCCCGTCATCTTTTCATTGGCAAAGATAGGTACCACCTCGCCGGAAACGGGGAAATACGTTCCCTGATGGTTCTCCTGCATGAAGGCTTTCTCCGGAATAGGAATAGGGCTCTTGCCGGTACGTACTTTCTTCAACAAGTCCTGCAGGATATTTTCTCCATTCATGTAAATCCTAAAAATGGAGCCGGCCATCTGCCCTTCATAGAAACGGGACGTATAGGTCTCGGAAGAAAGTCCCAGCATCTGTAGCAACGGACGGTTGACAAAATGGATGCGCAGGTCGGTATCATACGTAATCAAGCCGTCGCGAATGGAACAGAAGATATTGTCGAACTCGTCGCGCTGCTCCACCAGGCGGTGCTGTATCAACAAGCGGGTCTGGGCATGTATGCGCTTGCGCGACTCCCTGCGGTTGGCACGGAAAAGCCAGGCAACCAGCAGCACCAATGCCCCGACAATCAGCGAATAGAACAGAATGAACCAGACACGGTAGCGCTCCACCAGCGGTATATTCAAAACGATGCCCTTGCTCTCCGCACGGTTCGTGTCCACACGGAAAAACTGCAACTGTTTGTAATCGAACAGTAACTTGCCCCCAAAGTCCTTTACTCCCAATGAAGCGGGCGACTTGCCCTTCAAAATACTTGCAGCCTGCCGGCCGGCGGCAAAGGCATCCTCTCCGGGAACGGCATCGTACACACACAGAACACCGTTCGTCATAGCCAGGTTCTGGCTGGTAAACACGGGGGCCTTCAACTTCAAGGAAAGAAAGGGAATCCATTTGGGAGCAATGACAATATGCTTGTAGGCATTGTAGTCATAGCAAATGGAAGTGATGATAGAGTTCAAGGACTTGGCCTGCACATTCAGCACTTTCAACTCATGCTCCGGATAGTTGCTCTTTATGCGTTCCCAGGATTCCTCCACAGCCTTAACCCCTTTAAGGCTCAGGAAACTGCTGTCGGACAGACAGACCAACTCCCTGCGGGAAGGAAACATGCGGACAGCCGCATCCAGCAAGACATCGAAATCCGTTTTCGAAACATAGCCGGAGACGTTGGGCATTCTTTCAAAGACCCTCTCATCCGGGTATTTGATACCCGAAACCACTACCGGTATCTGATAAGGCAGGGAATCACCGCAATGGGTCAATGTGAAGAAAGCCTCATCGCTGGAGGTCACAATCAAGTCCGTTTTCCGTTGCCTGGCACGCTCGCAGATGCGGCGCATGATGAAGCACTCGGAAGCGAAAGACCAGTAATCGGCATTCAGATATTCAGTAGTGATATTGGCTTTAACTCCCCCCTTGTCCAGTCCGTTCTCCAAATTTTCTGTCAGAAGGCTGTACCAAGGAGTATTTTTTGTATAGGACTGTATGAAAAGTACATTGTACGTACGTTCCGTAGCCGAAAGTGTTCCCGACATCAACCACAACAAGCCTGCAAACAATGGAAAGAAAAGGCGTTTCATCATAATATAGATTTTGTATACTCAACGCAAAACTCTTATTCGTCACGCAAATATACAAGTTATATTGAGAATGAGCACAGATTATTCAAAAAAAACTCACTCATCGTGCAATGCTTCGGCAGGCTGTACCTTCATGGCCCGTGAAGCCGGATACCAGATTCCTGCAATCACCATCAATGCCATCAATATCCAGACAATAGAAACGCATATGACAAATCTCCCCCAAGTGGCATCCGTGGCTTCCGTAAAAGTGACATCTGCCATAACCATATTGATACATATCATCAAAGCGGGGATGGAAGCAAGTGCCAACAGCAGCAACCCTTCACCCAGCAATTGCCAGCGTATTCTTCCGCGGCTGCTGCCCATGGCCATGCGCAAAGCAATCTCGCTGCGGCGATGGCGGGTACGGAACCAAAAAGTTCCCATCAGCCCGATGAATACATTGAAAACAAAGAATATCACAATGAGCCTTGCGCTGCGGATATACGGGGTGATTCCTTCGGCAGCATCCCGCTCTATCTTCTGGTCCTTATAGCTCTGTATGTCGAAAAGATAGAATGGAGCGACCTGCAGCTGCGACATCATATCCTGATAAAAACGGGCTGCAAAATTATCCGTATCCGCCTCCGGACGTATCCGTAGGGAGATGAACGGGAGGTACTGGTCCTCATAGAACCAACCGGGGAAAGGAGTCAGGACAAAAGGTCCGTAACGGGCATAGTCATCCGTCTTCTGCAAAGCACAGACTGCAGAGACACGGTAACGGAGACCTCCGCTGTAATAATCCAGAAACTCGCGGCCCACCGCCCTGGCACTTGTCTGAAAAAGACTGTCTGCCAAATCACGGGTCACCACGGCAGGCAGAGGACTGGCAGTGGAATTCCAATCCGAGACATTCCCCTGCAACAGCGGAATGCGCATGACGTCGAAATATTCGGGAGACACATAGCGCACTGTAGTCTCGACAACATGCACGCTGTCCGTCGTATACCCCTGGTAAACACGCCCGCGGGTATAAGTATCGGTACCCAGCCACGTGGCAGCACTTTCCACTGCAGGATATTGCCTGATACGCCGGAGCACTTCCTCCATCGGCTTGAACCAGAAGGTCTGCAGGCTGTCTTCCGACGTGCACGGCACTATCTGTGTGGGATTGCAGGAAATCCTTATCTTATAGACATGCTCCAAATCATACCCCTTAGGCTGCCGTTCTGTATGGGCAAAGCCATAGAGTACATCCACACAATACCACATCAATGTAAATACAATCAACAGCTCGGCAAACAGCCAGCCGTTACTGCGGCGCTGGTTCCATATCTGGTGTAAAATAGAATGTATCATACTCGTTACTGTTTTAATTGGGATTCGTTTATCCGCTCATTCTCCGCCAAGAACCTCGGCTATAGGGCGACGGGTGGCATGCCAGGCAGGAATAAACACAGAAAGCAGGTTGAACAACAGACACACCACCAATACAGCCACGAAAACCGCAGGACGGAGGAAGAGCCAGACGCTTACATCAAAATTCGTTCCGGGAGCACCATCGCCAAGCATCCAGTCCTTACCCAGCCATAGGAATATGCACGAAAAGAGAAAACCGAGCAATGCGCCGGCAAATGCCAAGGCCAGGTTCTCGCGGAGCAACTGCACCATCAAGGTAGAACGGCTGGCGCCGTATGCTTTCCTTACCGCAAGCTCAGCCATGCGACGGGACATTTGCGAAGATATAAGTCCGCTGACATTGATAGCGGGCACAATAAGCAATATCAAACCCAGGATGATGCAGGTTACGGCAGGACTCATCGTGTCATTACGGAAGAACTGCCGTTCCGTATAGGTGCTGAGGTCGGGAAGCTCCAGTTCATATTCGACCAGTATCTCGTTGAAGCGGGCAAGCGACTGTTCTATCTGCCGCTTGAGTTCCTCTCTGCCGACACCGGGCTTGACAAGGGCCACAGCCTCGAAATCTCCCCGTAGCCCTTCACTGCCCAGACCGGAATCCCGGGTGGAATAAGGCATCCACAACTCTCCATAGGCAAATGTGAACAGAGAGCTCACATCCTTGGTGACCCCGACAATGCGCTTAGGGCGAAAGTTGACAAAATAATTTTTGCCAATGGCTGCTTCGGCAGACCCGAAAGCTTCGCGGGCAAGCTGTTCGCCTATAACCACGACATCCCGGCAAGCATCGAACTCTTCGGTACTGAAAAGACGGCCCGCCACAAGAGGGATATCGTAGACACGCCAATAGTTCAAATCCACCTGACGAACCGTACGGCGCATTCCCCGCACGGGCGAATCCCCACAGTATCTAAGATAGGTAGGTCCCAGATAGGTGACAAGTTCCGCACCCGGAAGTTCTGCAAAAATAGCGTTGACAGCCCGATAAGACATGCCCGTATTGGAATTGCTGTGGTCGGACTTGCGGTAAGAGTATCCATAAGAAGAATATACCATGCTACTGCGGTGCGACTCGGGAGCCAAGTCAGCCGTCTGGATGTCATACACCATGTAAATGACCATGACAAAGGTTATACTCACTGCCGTACCGATGACGGAAACAGCACTGAAAAAGGGATTCTGGCGGATAAGAGCTAAAATTTGTTCCATAGCTTTCTATTCATCGTGCAATGCTTCGGCAGGCTGCACCTTCATCGCCTTGCGGGCGGGAATACCTATACCGATGACAATCATTAGGGTAATCAGCACAAAGCTGATGGCAGCACAGAGCAGCAGGCGGTCCCACTCCAACGTCGTACCGTTCCTCCAGGAATTCAACTCCAGGTGTGCAAGATTATAATCGATGAGCAATGCAACGGGGGTGACAATTGCCAACAACAATATCCCTTCACTAAGCAGCCGGCTGAAGATGGCACGGTCTGTCGCTCCATGCGCTTTGTGCAGTGCTATCTCCGAACGGCGTTGCTGCGTACGGAACCAGAATGTTCCGAGCAAGCCGAGGAAAATGTTCAGCAGTAGGAATCCCATACCCATCACATAGTTACGGATGTCATTGGTCCATGCCTGCTGGTAGTTGCGACGAATATCCTTGAAAGAACGTATCTCCGAAATGAAGATATTGCCTATGCGGAACTGGCTCTCACTGTCTGCCTTCAGCCTCTCAATGAAGTCATTGTCCTGCCCTTCACGGACGCGGACACAAAGTTCGAGACCGATATAGTAGAAACTCTGCTTCACCATCATGGAATATGAGCTTCGCGCCTGGTCATAATCGTGATAGCGTACATTTTGCAGTGCAGCACCCAGCCGGTAGGTCTTCGTAGTATCACCAAAAAGATAGAACCGCTGGCCTACGAGATCTGTCATCCGGCGGTCGTATTTCCGGTAGAGGTTATCCGAAGCCATAAACTCCCCGCGCTCCAACATTTCAGCCAATTGTTCGGGTGTCTCGCCACGCGTGCCCCGATAGCGGAATACACGGGGAAAGTCCGGTGTCACTAACCTGCGGATGGTCCAACCGGGAGAACGCAAAGTGTCATAGCTTACTTCAGCGCCTGAATTGCTTCCGTTGTAAGGATATGAATTCTGCGAAAGGCTGACCGCTTCTATCTCCGGCCGACGACGCAGACGCTCCAACAACTCGGCTATGTCATCGTGGGTCTGCTGAGAGGTATGCCCGGCTATGTAGTCGGGACTTTTGGGTGTCAGTTCCCCCAACTCTATAAGGTAGCAGTGCTCTATATTAAAGCCTCTCGGCTCCAGATAGGTGGCGGCGCGCGTGTAGAGATAGTCTACCACGTACCACATCACTACACTCACTACCAATAACTCCAACACCAACCATAGGTTTGAGAGCCATTCATTCTTTATCTGTGTAAGAAGTTTCTTAGTCATTTTCTTCAATGATTAATGTTTTGTGATGGAGTTATTTATGCAAACGTCCGCCCAATGCATTTACAATCCCTATTCTTGATGCACGCCATGCGGGAATACCGGAACTTAGTAAGTTCAGCACAAAGCAGAACAACAACGCCCAGCCAAAGGTGGAGCCATGCAGCAATATGCTTGCATCCACTGCCGGAGGACTCAGCGTCTGGCTGAATTCCTGCGCAAACAGCAGTGTATTTCCCAAATAAGCGAATGCTACACTCAGCAACAATCCCATCACCCCTGCCAGCAATGTCACCACCAGATTTTCTGCAATGATTTGCCCCATCAGTTCCAGTCTCGTTGAACCGAATGCCCGGCGCACACCAATCTCTGCCACACGCTGGCGCAGACGGCTCTGCGTCATCGAGCTGAGGTTGATGGCAGGAACAATCAGTAGAATGATGAAGATAATGAGACGCTGCCTGCGTGCCTGGTCCACGTCCGGTTCGATGTTGGCAGCCATTCCTGCGGCATTTTTCTCCTGGTCATAAGGACGGTTACGGTAAATCAACGAATAACCATTCTCGCCAATTACAGTGTCGTACTCCTGACGGCGGCGTTCCGTCTCCTCACGAATAGCAGGAAAATCATCACGGCTTTTCGCCAGAATGGTAACGCTCATCATCCCCATATGCTCATCACTCCATGTGCTTTTCGTTATCTCAGTAGAAGTATAGGGCACCCATACCTGCGCATAGGCAGTGTTGGCCAAAGTAGAAACATCCTTCACTACACCGGACACTGTATAAGGAGCATGGTTCAAAAGGAATTCGCGACCAACAGCCTCCGTTGTCTGGAATAACCTGCGCGCTACACTTTCCGTAATTACCGCTACAGGTAGTCCGGCATCGAATGTAGCCTGGTCATAAGGTTTCCCGGCAACAAAAGAGAAATCAAACACACGCCAGAAAGTATCATCTGTCTGCAACAGGTCGATACCCGTTGCAGGTTGTCCCGGCAGATTCACGGGGGTAGAAATGACCATACAGGTATAAATCGTTACTGCTTCGGGGGTCTTCAGCGATTTGAAGCACTCAAGCGCAGTCTTTATCCCCATCGGTCCGTTGGAACTGTTTCCCTCTCCCCAGCTTTTGTTGGTGATGCTCATATAATGCACATGTAGAAAGCGGTCGCGGTTGCTCTCCGGAGCAAACGGAGCTACCTTCACCTGCTGCATCATCACCACCAGCATGATGAGGAAGATGGCAAGTGCCGTACCGGCTATGCTGACGGCACTAATCATCGGTTGCTGCCGCAACTGTGCCCAGGCTTGTGTGAAGTATTGCTTTATCATATTGATATTTACGATTAGACGATTTACTATTTACGATTGGTGTTACCGCTACTCAACGGCCCACCTTCAGGTTACATGTATTCACTCCGCCTATGCCTCCTTTAGAAATGTCAGCATGCCCGGCAGTTCCGCTCAAAGTGACGTCACCCACACCACTCATTCTGGCAGTCAAATAATCGCAGACTACATGAATATCGGCGCTACCTACTCCGCGCAAAGCAACTTTCAGCTCGTCACACGTCAAATCGGATACATTCACTTCACCCACTCCCTTTACCTCAAATGACACCTCATCCAGTTTCAAGGGCTTCTCACAATTGAACTCCCCTACACCGGTAAACTCCACCTTCTTCAAATCAGGAGCCGAAATCCAAATGGTCACGCCATCTTTCTGATTTCTCATGCTCTTGTTTTTCCTATCCTTGAAGCCTATCAGCAGACAGCCGTCCTTCACTGTGGTTTCTGTATTCTTCACGTGCTTCTCCTTACCTTCAATCTTGAAAGAATAAGTGTCACTCTGTGTAAAATAAATTGTTCCCACAGACGTTATCTCAATGGACGAAAAGGCATCCACTTTGCGCACTTCACTCACTTTGGTATCTTGTGCATAAACACTCAGCATACCTACAAATGTCAATATCAATGCAATGATAATACCTACTATATTAGTTTTCATTTTTCTTCTTTTTTATTGTTAATCCTCTATTGTTTTTCATACTACTCTTCATGCAACGCCTCTGCCGGCTCAATCTTCATAGCCTGCCGTGCCGGAAACCATATTCCAATCACTACCATCAGAGCTATCAGTAACCAAGCCCCTAGAGAACCTGCAAGGAAGCGTATCACACTCCACTCTATCGGCCAAGTGGATATGAGAGAGGTACGTCCTATAGTAAATTCCGCCATCCCCACATTGTAGCATACAACCATGGCAGGCAATGTCACTAACGCCAATAACAGTAACCCCTCACCTATCAGTAAACGAAACACACCGCCACGCGTACTGCCCATCGCCATCCGTAGAGCTATCTCCGAACGGCGGCGGCGAGTACGGAACCAAAAGGTGCCTATTAACCCCAAAAATACATTCACCAGCAGGAAGAGCACCACCACAGCCTGACTGTTCACCTTATCCGTATCGCCATTCATCACCTCGAACTGCAACTGTTGTTCAGTATAGGGAGCGGCATCTGCCACAAACGCATTGTCCGTGTCCAGTTTAGGCGCTATTTCGCGCAGAAACTTCTCCCGATAATCCGGTCCGTCGGCAGCAGGCTTCACGCGGAAAACAATCTGCGACCAATTGTCGGCAAACTCTGCCTTAATCATATTCTCTCCCAAATGATAAAAGAACCAAGGTTCCTCAACTCCATAACGATAGGAACGGAAAGCACCGGTCTTCCCCATCTGCTTGATGATTGTAACAGAATCACCATTACCTAACGGCGTAGTCTGCGAAAACTCCGGCATTTTCTTACGAAAACGTTCAAAAGCGGCATTACTCAGTGTCACATTGTTCCATCCTGCGGGAGTGTCCCGGAACGGGTGACGCGGGTCCTCACTTATCCGGAAAACATCCATATATCCTCCAGTCGTATAAATACAGCGTCCTTGCACCCAGGAAGTATCTTGCACAACCAACGCATTGTAACTATTACTGCCACTCATCGGAAGGCTCCAATAACAAAGGGCAGCTGCCTCTACGGAAGGCTCTTGTTCCAATTTCGCCAATATACCCAGATATTTATCGGCATCAGTCAGACTCGTATCCCGACTTTCTCCACCTACAACGGTGGATAATTTATAGACATGTTCAATATTATAACCCAGCGGACGGTAGAAAGTATATTTCATGCATCCCAGTGAGTCACAGAGGAACCACATCACGATGAATACCAAGAACAATTCAGCCAATACCCAGCCGTTACTGCTGAAGCGTGCCTTTATCATACGTAAGTTATGTATCGTAAATTTCATATCAAGTACCTCCTTCTATTTATCATTCAAAGAATCTACAATAGTGTGCCGTGCCGCTATCCATGCAGGCAGTGCCGCACTCAACAGATTGATGACCACACAGAAAACAAATGCCAGCAGGAATACCCACGGACTAAACAGTGCCTCCATGTTCAAGCTGAACTCGCCCGACGTACCCACATTCTGATTATTGGTGAACAGCCACATACGCATGGCATATACTGCCAAATAACTGAAAAGCAGTCCCACTACTCCACCCAGTAATGTCAACATCAGATTTTCGTTCAGTATCTGCCGCACAAGCACACTTTTCGTTCCTCCAAAAGCCTTACGTACACCTAATTCGGTAATACGTTGCTGCATGCGGCTGTTACTCAAGCCACACAGATTGAGTGACGGTACCAACAAAATGATAAATAAAGCTACGGCATATTGAAGATAAAGCATTGTCAAGTCTGGCCCTACATTAGCCCATACGTGGTTGACGTGCGCCACGATATTGTCCGGCTGTTCCATGATGTCTATCTGTTTATTACCCAATCCGGCATTAACACGTTCCACCTGCTTGGCAATGCCCTCCCGGATGGCAGGAAAGTCATCGGATGTACGTGCCAATACAGCAATCTGCATGCCTCCCAAATAACTGTGGACTCCGGTAATTTTCAGTTCGTCGGCACTGTACATACCCCATACTTGTGCATATGCATCCTTAGCAGTGACGGAAACATCTTTCACCACTCCCACGATACGCGCAAGTTCCCGGTTCAGCAGGAATTCCTGTCCCACTACATCTGTACTTCCATACAGTTTCCGCGCTACAGACGCACAGACTACTACAGCCTTGCTTTCTCCAGCACGGTCGGCTTCGCTGAAGCCGCGTCCGGCAAGAAACTGCATGCTGAACACTTTCCAGAAGTCGGGATCTGTCCGCATAGCATCCACTTTCACCCGATTGTTACCGTCAGTCAACGAAGCCAACGACAAACCGGCTGGGGAAAATGCCGTACAGTATTCCACTTCGGGCACCGGCTGCACGCATTCTTTCATAAATGCCGCCGAAGGATTACTCCAATTATTATTGCCGTCCTTTTCCTTGTCGTATACGTGCATAGCGGAAAAGTAAAGACACCGACTGCGGTTCACTTCCGGTTCCAAGTCAGCATATTTCGTCTGCCAAGTAATCACAATAGCCATAATCATGGTGATAGCAAAGGCCGTACCCAATATGGAAATCGTACTTAGCAGCGGATTCTGCTTCAAGATTGTAAAAGCTTGTCTTACGGTTTGCATTTCATTTATTGATAGTTGATAATTAATAGTTGACAGTTGGCTGTTAAGCAGTAATTATTCCACCTGACGTCCGTCGAAGAAGCGGACGGTACGTGAGGTCTGTTTGGCCTGCTCTTCATTGTGGGTCACCATCACGATGGTACGTCCGTCTTCCTTGTTCAGTTGATGCAACAGTTCCATGACTTCGGCACCCATCTTGGAGTCCAGGTTACCGGTGGGCTCATCGGCGAGGATTATCTCCGGGTTGCCGATAATGGCACGGGCAATGGCTACACGCTGGCACTGACCGCCGGAAAGCTGTGTAGGCATGTGACGCATGCGGTGGCTCAAACCGACCTTCTTCAATACCTCTTCCGCCAGATGACGGCGTTCCTTGGCAGACACCTTTCTATACAGCAAAGGCAGCTCCACATTATCCAGCACATTCAGCGAATTAATCAGATGGAAAGACTGGAACACAAAACCCAGCTTCTGGTTACGGAAAGCAGCCAGCTCCTTGTCCTTCATGCCGTCCACTTTTGTACCGGCTATTTCGATGGTGCCGCTGGTAGGTGCATCCAGTAAACCCATAATGTTCAGCAACGTAGATTTTCCACAACCGGAAGGTCCCATGATACTGAGAAATTCTCCCTTGTTCACTTCGAGGTTTACATTTTCCAATGCCACGGTTTCAATCTCGTTTGTACGATAAATCTTGTTGATGCCAGTTAACTTAATCATAATGGTAAGTATTTAATTGTTATTATTCTGTTCCGTTTCTATTCCGCACAATTTCTGCTTCAAGAGGTCAAAAGTTGTGCCAAAACCGTTTATCATTGATTATCTGCTATTTATACATGCAGTAAGGTGTCCGAAAATGAACACTTTGTCCGTTTTCATCTATTCGTCACGCAGGGCTTCCGTAGGTGGAATGCAGCTGATGTTGCGCGCCGGGATATAGATTCCCACCAACACTACCACCAGCAGTATCAGAAAGATGACGAGCGACACGAGCAGATAATGCGAGGTGAAATCCGACACCCAATAGCTCTCTGTACTCTCCACCCAATTCTGTCCTTTGGCCAGCCCTTCTTTCAGTGCATATTGCAAATAAAGCAGAAAACCAGTCAGTGAAGCGACCACGGTCAATACCGTGCCTTCGCCCATCAGCAGGCGGACAATGTCACTACGTGTAGCTCCGAACGACAGCATCACTCCCACTTCCTCGCGCCTCGTACGTGTCTGCAACCAGAAGGTACCGATGACACCCAGGCAAAGATTCACCAGGAAGAAAGCCGCCATCGCCAGATTACGGCGGTAAATCGGTGTGGAATTGCTGGCTTCGCTCTCCGTTATAATCTGCTCATAGGAACGGACACTACGGGCAAACAGATTACCCCGCCTCATCTCCTTCACCATCCAGGGACGGAAATCGTGCAGAAAACGCTCCATGCTGACACCCTCTTTGAGACGTACCAGGATATGGGCACTTTCAGGGATATAACTTGTATCGATGGTAAGCATCGGCATAAATGCAACGGGGACGGGACGCCACTCGCTATACATCTTCATGGCTCCTATCGTACCGACAACCGGCATGTACAAGGTATCTCCATGGTCTCTGCTTATACAGCGTTTGCCATGCGCGTCTTTGGTATGGAACAACTGTTCGGCAGCATTCTCCGTCAGTACAATGTCATTCGGGGCATAGGCGTAGTCGGACAGCTGTCCGGGTGTCCGCCCCTTACCGGAACGGAAACCATACGTATCGAAAAAGTTCGTATGAGGCAAAAATTGTATCATCATAATAGATAAGGGAATCGTATCCCCTTCGGCAAACAATTGACTATTCGAACTTCCCGAAGAATTGGGATAACAGAATCCCAGCACGGGAGTGGCCGATTCCACACCGTCAAAGTCCTTGACATAACGCACCAAATTATAATAGTTGTCCACCAACGTAGCAGAGTCCTGCGCTTCGGCATCGTATCCCGGTGCCTGGGGCTGCAATGCGCCCAATGAAATGAGGCAAAGCCGCTCCGCATCATAGCCCAACGGGATATTACGATCGTGCGTGACCACAATCACCGGGTCCAATACAACCCAACTGATGATACTCACCAATATCAATTCGGCCAACAACCATCCGTTCTTGCGGCGGCGCGCCCAAAGATTCTTCCATATTAACTTAAACATACCAACCTCCCGTGTCTTATCGTTTTTCATTCAGTGAGTTCACAATCGGTTTCCGCAAGGAATACCACGCCGGTATAAGGGCCGACAACAGATTCAGCACGACGCACAGCGCCAATGCGGCGAGAAAAACCAGCGGAGCAAACAGCATTTCACCCGATACGCGGACCTCCACTCCTTCGGGTACCATATTCGGCCAGCTGTCGAATACCGTAAATATCCACTCGCGTCCCACGTAAAGTGCCAGCCATGCCAGCAGCAAGCCCAATGCTCCGCCCAGTGCGGTCAGCAGCAGGTTTTCCCACATCACTTGTGAAAGCAGTATCTTACGTCCGGCTCCAAACGATTTCCGCACGCCCATCTCTGCCAGACGTCCCTCCATACGGCTCGATATCATGCCGCTCAGATTCAGGGCAGGCACCAACAGCAATACGAGCAGGACAAGCAGAAAGTGGCGCACTGTGGCCCAAAGGTCAAACTCCATACTTGCATAAGTCTTGAAGACACTCAACAGATGGGAGGTGGGCTGCTCCCAGAAATCTACTTTCCATTCATCGGGATGCATAAGATTCTCCTTGCGGCAGATTTCCTTTATCTCAGCCCGCAGAGCATCTCCCTGCTTACTGTCCTGCACCAGAAAGGCAGCACTGAAAGCTCCCAGATAGGGAAGGTCGTACTTGGGAGTGCTGTAATCGGGCGACACCGTATAAGGTATATAAAGCTGTGCATAGGATTTAGAGGTGAGGTAACTGGCACTGCGCACCACCCCACAAACCCGATAGTCGATATAGTTCAGGCTGAACGAGCGTCCTACTACCTCTTCCGTCGTACCGAACAAGCGGCGTGCCAAATCATCGGTAATGACAGCAGTGGAAATGCCACTTGCCAGGTCGGATGCCGTGAATGGACTACCTTCCAGGAATTGGAAAGAATATATCTTGAAAAAAGCAGGGTCTGTCAACTTTACCATAACCGGAAAATCACCGCTGCGGTCGGCAGGCTGTATATAACTGTTTTCCGACAAATCATTATGCAGCTCGGCCGAAACGACAAGGGCATTCTCTACGGGATAGAACCAGTCTTGCAGTGCCTTGTAGGAAACAGCCCATTGCATGGTCCTGGTATTGTTGCCGCTTCCCTGCGTGAATTTTGAATTGCTGAGGTAAAGCGTATTCATGCGGTTTGCCTCTGGATAGACGGGCGCAATCTTCACATAATACACCACCGCCATAATCATTGTCATGGCAATGGCCAGCCCCGTACCCACAATGTAGAGCATGCTGAACAGTTTATTCTGCTTCAACAGCTCCCAGGCTTGTTTCAAGTAAACCTTTATCATTTTAGCTTCAACTTATTCTTGTTCTTATAGTTACTCATATCGCTCACCACCACTTCATCACCCGGTTGCAAGCCACTGACCACTTCTACAAACTCAAAGTTGGAATCGCCCAGCTGCACCTTGCGCTTTACAATTTCCTTGTCGGAATTGCGTACAAAAAGTTCATACTCCCCACGTCCCACATAATAGCTGGCATTGGCTATGCGCATCACGTCTTCCTTCACTGCATTCATCACATAGACGTCGGTTTTCAGACCGGAACGCAGTCGGCGGTTGTTGTCCTCATTCAACTGCACGGTAAAGGAGATGACGCCATTCTTTGAAAGCGGAGTAACACTGCTTACGGAACCTTCCAGCTTTTCGCTGCCAATCTTCACAATGGCCTTGCCGCCGGCAGCCACACGGTCACCGTAAGTATCGGCAATCTCGCCTTCCACCTTGAAGTGACTCAAGTCGGAGATGACGGCAATCTGTGAGCCTTCGGGAACCTGAGCACCAATCTGATTGTTGATATAAGTAAGGATGGCCTTCCGGGGCGAACGCACCTGCGCATCGTCGAGCGTACGTTTGGTTTCGGCCAGTGTCTTTTGGAACATGCTGAAATCCAGTTCCTGCACTTGGTATTCTGCAGCCAGCACTTCCTTCTCGTTGGCATACTGCTGCTGTAATTGCTCGTATTCCAGTTGTGCTACGTTGTAGCTCAGTTCGGCTTGGCGCACTTTGTCGGTGGTGCCCGAACCGAGGCTATCAAGGTACTGCTCGTTACGCAGCTCCACCTTCATGCGGTCCAGCTTCATGGCGGAGACTTTGATTTTCATCTGAAGGTCGGTCAGCTTGGTCTGGTTGTCGAGTTTCAGCTGTTTCAGCTTGTAGCTGCGCATCTGCTCTTCATCCAGCATCTTTTTGTAGTCGGTTTCGGCGCTCTGCAAGTCCAGTTTCAGGATGGGGGTACCTACATCCACGCTGTCGCCACCTTTTCTGTACACTTCCAAAATGCGGGTATTGATGGGCGAGTTGATAATTTCCTCGAATGCCGGGACTACCTTGCCGGAGGCGCTAACGCTGACTTCAATCGTGCCTTTACCCACTTGGGAGAAAACGAGGTCTTTCTCCTTCACTCCCGTACGCATCAATGAAATGAGTACACTGACCACTACGATACCTGCCACGCCGATAGCACCGTAGCGGATGATTTTCTTATTGCGTTCTTTATTACGCACTTCTTTCGGAATTTCTCTATCCATATCTTTTAATTTTATTGTTTGCGAACATAACGCTTAATATATACTAAATCCATGCCAAAATCATAACCCCCTGAAAGTAAGCGAAAAGACAAAAAAGAAGGGTGTCCGTTTTCGGACACCCTGTACATTTTCGGATAGCTTCTTTATCTTAATCTCAATCTGTCGCCAATCTCCGGCACGTATTCCGCATCCTTGCGATTCATCTTATAAAGGTTCTTCAGACGAATGCCGTACTTTTGGGAAATGGTATGCATGGAATCACCGTCTTTCACTATGTAGACGGTATGGGGTTTGGCGGCTTTCTTGCGCTTTTCTTTCAAGTAAATAATGTCTCCCGCCTCCAGTGTGTATTCTTTATGGAGGTCGTTGTATTTCACCAGCTTCTTCCAGCTGATGTCAAACTCCTTGCCCAACACCTGGAAGGTGTCTCCGTCGCGCGCCACGACATAAGCTATATCGTTGGCAATGTACACCTGATGCGGATTGGCCAGCCAAGGTTTCTTTTTCAGTTCCTTCTCCCAACTGCGGACATCGCGCTTGCTCATGCCACGGCTGTCGTACTTATACAGTTCATAGTCCTCAATAATGGTTATCAAGCGGTTGGCATACGACGGGTCGGTAGCATAGCCGGCCTTCTTCAAGCCGCGCGCCCAACCCTTATAGTCCGTAATCTTCAGTTTGAAAAGAAAAGCATAACGTGCTCCCCGTTTCAAGAAATCGGAATGGTCTTCATAAGAGTCTTTCGGATTGCGATAAGCGCGGAAACATTCATTGCGGGCATCGTCATCATGCCTCACCGTCCGTCCGCGCCAGTTGCCTCCACACTTGATGCCGAAGTGATTGTTGCTCTTGCGCGCCAGCTCACTGTATCCGGCACCGCTCTCCAACAGCCCTTGGGCCAGCGTGATGCTGGCAGGTATCTTATGACGTTGCATCTGCTCCACGGCAAGGGGAGCATACTGTTTGATATACTCATTGTAGCGGGCATTCCGGCGTTGTGCCTGCACTGTTGTTATGGAAATAAAAAGAAATGCTATGATAGCAGTCAGTCTGAAAATCCGTTTCATGCTTAAAATGTTGAGTTCTGCACAAAAGTCCGTAAAAGAATTGAAATAACCAATCTCTTTTCTATCTTTGTAACATTAATTACAATATAACCCTTTGCCTTATGAAAGAATTAAATATCGAAATCGCCGTCAAGATATACGACTATGAAGAACTGGATGCCGCCGACCGCGAACTGATGGATGCCGCCCGCGAGGCTACCAACCGCAGCTATGCCCCTTACTCCCATTTCTCGGTAGGAGCTGCAGCCAGACTGGCAAACGGTATTGTAGTGACCGGCACCAACCAGGAAAACGCTGCCTATCCTTCCGGGCTGTGTGCAGAACGCACCACCCTATTCTATGCCAACTCCCAACATCCCGACCAGGCAGTGACCACCCTCGCCATTGCCGCACGCAACGAGCACAACGAGTTCCTGGAGTCTCCCATTCCTCCCTGCGGTGCCTGCCGGCAAGTGATGCTCGAAACGGAAAAGCGCTTCAAGCATCCCATGAGGGTGTTGCTATATGGCAAAAAGGGAATCTACGAGCTGAAGAATGTGGGAGAATTACTGCCACTCTCGTTCGATGCTTCGGCCATGAAGTAACAGAACCAATAAAGTACTAACATCGTGTCTGCAGGAAGTTAATTTCTTGCAAACACGATATTAACTTCTTGACGACACGATATTAATATCGCAAAAAACCTTTGTTATTCAGTGGAAATCATTACCTTTGCACCCACTAACCAATTAATTCCACCGATGAGAATATCTGACTAAAGACAACATATTTCGGTAAACATCACTATCAACATGCTTTTTCAGACTGAACGCTGAGCATCACCTATATAGATGTTTAGCCAATACTGTGTTTGTCTGTACCCCTCCCCTTCGAGAATTTCAATTTCGGGGAATGCTTGCATCCCCCCTATCATTCTTACTTCTAAAAACACAGTAGAAACTTATGAGCTTTATCATTAAAGACCTTAGCTATATCCATGCAGATAAGGAAATCTTGTTTTCACACCTCCACTTGAGTATCAACTCCGGAGATAAAATAGCCCTGACCGGAAATAACGGTTGCGGCAAGTCTACCCTCATGCGCATTTTGGCAGGAGACTTGTCACCAAGTTCGGGAACGGTGCTACGCCCCGAACATCTGTACTACGTGCCCCAGCACTTCGGACAATACGACCGGCAGACAATAGCACAAGCTTTGGGAATCAGCCACAAGCTATCTGCCCTGCATGCCATCCTAAGCGGTGACGCTACCGAAAAGCACTTCAATACGCTCAATGATGACTGGAACGTGGAAGAACGCGCCCAGACTTCTCTCGACAGCTGGGGACTGGACGGTATCCCACTCTCCCGTCCGATGGAAGGACTTAGCGGCGGCGAAAAGACCCGCATCTTCCTGGCAGGCATGGAGTTGCACAACCCAACAGCCATCCTGCTGGACGAACCGACCAACTATCTGGACGCGGATGGACGGGAACGTCTGTATAACTTGATACGACGGACATCGGCTACCGTGCTCGTCATCAGTCACGACCGCACGCTACTGAATCAGTTGCCTGCCATCTGCGAACTCTCCTCCCAGGGATTGACGTATTACAGCGGAAACTACGACTTCTACAAAAAACAGAAGGCCCTGCAACAGAAAGCCCTTACCCAACAACTGGAAGAGAAGCAGAAAGCCCTGCGCCTTGCACGCAAAGTGGCACGCGAAGTAGAAGAACGGAAGGCCAAACAGAATGTGCGGGGAGAAAAAAACTCCATTAAAAAGGGGATTCCCCGCATCATGATGGGAGCACTGAAAAACAATGCGGAAAACAGCAGCAGCAGACTCAGCAGCATTCATACGGAGAAAACGGAAAAATTGCAGGCAGAAATGTCAGGTATCAAAAGTTTACTGCCACAGACAGACAAACTGAAAACAGACTTCAATGCCTCTCATCTGCATGTGGGGAAGGTTCTAGTCAAGGCAAAGGACGTCAACTTTCATTATCCCAGCCTCGTGGCTTCTCCTATGGAGACAACCCGTCCGGAGGCAGTAAAGGAGCTCTGGTCTTCCTCCCTCACCTTCCAGTTGAGAAGCGGCGACCGCCTCAGCCTGAAAGGAAAAAACGGCAGTGGAAAAACAACCCTGCTGAAACTCATCATGGGCGAATTGCACCCCACCGACGGAGTGATGGAGCGTGCCGGCTTCACCTCCGTCTATCTGGACCAAGAATACTCCCTCGTCCGTAATGAGCGCAGCGTACTCCAACAAGCAGAAGCTTTCAACCACCGCCACCTGCCGGAACATGAAGTGAAAACCATCCTCAACCGTTACCTCTTTCCCCGCGACGTGTGGAACAAGCCGTGCGGCAAACTGAGTGGCGGCGAAAAGATGCGCCTCTCCTTCTGCTGCCTGATGATTGCCGACAATACCCCGGATATGTTCATTCTGGACGAACCCACCAACAATCTGGACATCGAGAGTATAGAAATAATAACGGCAACGATACGCGACTACGCCGGCACCGTAATTGCCATCAGCCACGACCGGGAGTTTCTGAAAGACACCGGCATCGAACGGGAGATACTTTTGGAATGAATCAGTAATTTAGGTAACAACAACCGTAATTTGTATACTGCCATTCTCATAAAACCTGCCTATTTTTGCAGCACGTAATCATTTACTAACTAACGAACAACGAATATGAGCAAAAAAGTATTAATCCTCTCCTCCAGTCCCCGCAGGAATGGAAACTCCGACCTCTTGTGCAATGAATTCATGCGCGGTGCCGCAGAGGCCGGACATCAAGTAGAAAAGATTTTCCTGAAAGACAAGCACATCAACTACTGCACGGGATGCAGCGTATGCAGCATGTACGGCAAACCCTGCCCGCAAAAGGACGATGCCGCCGAAGTGGTGGAAAAGATGATTGCCGCCGACGTCATCGTCATGGCAACCCCCGTCTACTTCTACACCATGAGCGCGCAGATGAAGACACTGATTGACCGTTGTTGCGCACGCTACCTTGAAATAAAGGACAAGGAGTTCTACTTCATCATCGCCGCCGCCGAAGAAAGTGTCCCCATGATGGAGCGTACCATCGATGGTTTCCGTGGCTTCCTCGACTGCCTGGAAGAGCCCAAAGAATGCGGCACCATTTATGGCGTGGGTGCCTGGAAGGTGGGCGAGATAAACGACAAGCCTTCCATGCACGAAGCCTACGAGATGGGAAAAAAGGTATAAAGAACGAATACTAATCGCTATACAATACATTTATGCTACGTACCATCAGACTGACCCTTGCCGTCATCTTCTTCGCACTCATCACGCTGTTGTTCCTCGACTTCACGGGAACACTGCATGCCTGGTTCGGATGGATGGCGAAGATACAATTCCTGCCGGCCGTGCTGGCACTGAACATCGGTGTAGTACTGTTTCTTGCAGTGCTGACCTTGGTATTCGGACGCATCTACTGCTCCGTCATCTGCCCGTTGGGAGTATTCCAGGACATTGTTTCCTGGCTCTCCGCCAAACGGAAGAAAAACCGTTTCCGCTACTCGTCCGCACTGAAATGGCTACGCTACGGTGTGCTGGGAGTATTCGTACTTGCCATTATCGGCGGACTGAACTCTTTTGTCGTGCTGCTGGCCCCTTACAGCTCATACGGGCGCATCGTTTCCAGCCTTTTCTCCCCACTCTACCAGTGGGCAAACAACGGACTGGCCTACCTGGCCGAACGTGCTGACAGCTATGCCTTCTATGAAACGGATGTATGGATGAAGAGTCTCCCTACCCTGCTGATTGCCACGGTCACTCTGGTAGTCCTCATCGTGCTGGCATGGCGGGGCGGACGTACCTATTGCAACACTATCTGTCCGGTAGGTACAGTGCTTGGCTTCCTCTCGAAGTATTCCTTGCTGAAACCGGTAATTGACACAAAGAAGTGCAACAGTTGCGGACTTTGTGCCCGCAACTGCAAGGCATCGTGCATCAACATCAAGGCACACGAAATAGATTACAGCCGTTGCGTGGCATGTATGGACTGTATCAACAAGTGCAGGAAAGGTGCCATCACTTACACACGCCGCAAGCCGGCCTCCGCTGCAGTCTCCCAGGAAACCTCCGTGGCACCGGAGCAGGTAAACGACGCCCGCCGCGCATTTCTCTCTACAACTGCCGTGTTTGCTGCTACGGCAGCCCTCAAGGCGCAGGAGAAGAAAGTGGACGGTGGACTGGCTGTCATCGAGGACAAAAAAATCCCCGAGCGCGCCACTCCCATCACTCCTCCGGGCTCACTGAGCGCCCGCCACTTTGCACAACACTGCACAGCCTGCCAGCTCTGCGTATCGGTATGCCCCAACCAAGTGCTCCGTCCTTCTTCGGACTTGACAAAACTGATGCAGCCGGAAATGTCCTACGAACGCGGTTACTGCCGCCCCGAATGCGCCAAGTGTGCGGAGGTGTGTCCTACCGATGCCATCCATCTGACGAGCCTCGCCGAGAAATCGGCCGTCCAAATCGGTCATGCCGTATGGATTAAGGAGAATTGCATCTGCATCACAGACAAGATGGAATGTGGGAACTGTGCCCGCCATTGTCCGGCCGGTGCCATACAGATGGTTCCTTCAGACCCGGAAGACGAAGCCTCCATCAAGATACCGGTAGTCAACGCCGAACGCTGTATCGGATGCGGAGCATGCGAGAACCTTTGTCCGTCGCGTCCGTTCAGTGCCATTTATGTGGAAGGCCATGTGATGCACAGAACTGTCTGAAGCAACTTTATCACCCTAATATCCATTTATAATTTCAGTCCTATCACAATGAAAGAAGACAATAAGAACAAGATAAACCGCCGCGATTTCTTCAAACTCGCCGGTGCAGGAACGCTTGCCTCGGCAGCAGCCCTATACGGCTGTTCGGGCAACAAGAACAACGGGGAAAGCGAATCGGCCGCACTGGGCGAGATACCAACCGGCAAGATGACCTATCGTACCAACCCCAACACGGGCGACCGGGTTTCTCTGCTGGGATACGGATGCATGCGATGGCCCACCCGGAAACGCGCCGATGGGAATGGAGACGAAATAGACCAGGAAGCCGTGAACGACCTGATAGACTATGCCATTGCTCACGGAGTGAACTATTTCGACACCTCTCCCGCCTATGTGCAAGGTCTGTCGGAGCGCGCCACAGGCATTGCCTTAAAACGCCATCCACGGGAGAAATTCTTCCTTGCCACAAAGCTGTCCAACTTCAGTCCCAGCACGCACAGCCGCGAAGAGTCCCTTGCCATGTATCACCGCTCCTTCCGCGACCTGCAAGTGGACTACATCGACTACCTCCTGCTGCACGGCATCGGCATGGGCGGCATGGAAGCCCTCCGTTCCCGCTATCTGGACAACGGCATGCTGGACTTCCTGCTGAAAGAGCGCGAAGTCGGACGCATCCGCAACCTCGGATTCTCCTATCATGGAGACATCGAAGTCTTTGACTACCTGCTCTCCCGCCACGACGAACTGAAATGGGACTTCGTACAAATCCAACTGAACTACGTGGACTGGCGACATGCCAAAGAAGTGAATACCCGCAACACGGATGCCGAATACCTATATGCCGAGCTGGTGAAGCGCAACATTCCCGCCGTTATCATGGAGCCGCTGCTGGGCGGACGCCTATCCCGCCTGAACGACCACTTGATGGCACGTCTGAAACAACGCCGCCCGCAAGAGAGCGTGGCTTCCTGGGCCTTCCGATTTGCAGGTACTTTCCCCGATGTGCTGACCGTACTGAGCGGAATGACGTACATGGAGCATCTGCAAGACAACCTGCGTACCTTCTCCCCGCTTGTTCCATGTACGGAAGAGGAGTTTACCCTACTGGAAGATACCGCCCAGCGAATGCTGCAATACCCCACCGTGCCGTGCAACGACTGCAAATACTGTATGCCGTGCCCCTATGGGCTGGATATTCCAGCCATCCTGCTGCACTACAACCGCTGCATCAACGAGGGCAACGTGCCGCAGAACAGCCAAGACGAGAATTACCGCGAGGCACGCCGCGCCTTCCTGATAGGCTATGACCGCAGTGTTCCCCGTCTCCGCCAAGCCAACCGTTGCACCGGTTGCGGCCAATGCAACCCGCACTGTCCGCAAGGCATCGACATCCCGGCGAAACTGCAGGAGATAGACCGATTTGTGGAAGCGCTGAAGCAGGAAACCCTTTAACGGACTTATCTTCAACCCTGGTTGTCCATTTTAAGGATTACCAATCATATACAGATTCTTCTTTTTGTATAACTTTGCAAAAAGAACCATAGATAAACGATGAATAAAAAGATTTTAACCGCAATTTTAATAAGTATCGCCCTTCCGGGTAGTATGCTGTCCGCACCTGCCGACAGCCTCCGGCTGAAAAGCTACAAGCTTGATGAAGTCGTAGTGACCGGGACAAGAAATGAAACAGACATCCGCCACCTGCCAATGACCATCTCCGTAGTGGACCGCCAGCAACTGGAACAGACCTACCAGCCCTCCATCCTGCCTGCACTGACCGAGCAGGTGCCCGGACTTTTCACCACAAGCCGCGGCATCATGGGCTACGGCGTATCCACGGGAGCCGCAGGAGGCATGAGCCTGCGCGGCATAGGCGCCGGGGTGAATGCCGCCGGAGGACCTACGACCAGCCTGCTGGTGCTGATAGACGGACACCCGCAATACATGGGCTTGATGGGGCATCCCATCGCCGACGCCTACCAGAGCATGATGGCCGAACGGGTGGAAGTGCTGCGCGGTCCCGCCTCCGTCCTCTACGGGTCCAATGCAATGGGCGGGGTTATCAACATCGTCACCCGCAAGATGCAGGAGGACGGGGTGAAAACCAATGCGCAGATAGGATACGGTTCCTACAACACCCTGCAGACGGAAGTCTCCAACCGCGTGAGGAAAGGGCGTTTCAGCAGCGTGGTGACCGGCTCGTACAACCGTACCGACGGACACCGTGACGACATGGAGTTTGAGCAGTATGGCGGCTATGCCAAACTGGGATACGACTTCAGCGACACCTGGAAGCTGTGGGGCGACGTGAACATCACCCGCTTCAACGCCTCCAATCCCGGCGAAGCCGACAATCCGTATATAGACAACGACTCGCGCATCACACGCGGCATGACCTCCTTCGCACTGGAAAATCGTTACGACCGTACTTCCGGCGCCGTGAGCTTCTTCTATAACTGGGGCCGGCACAGGATTAACGACGGCTACCACCCCGGAGAAGAGCCCCAGAAGTCGCACTTCAACTCCAAGGACCGGATGCTGGGCATATCGTGGTATCAAAGCGCCACGCTCTTCACCGGCAACCGCCTGACCGTAGGTTTCGATTACCAGCACTTCGGCGGAGAGTCCTGGAACAAGGTTGTCGCCATCGACGAGGCAAAACCCGGACAGCAGATTGGTGACCGCATCCCCGGCGTGGACAAGCAGATGGATGAATTTGCAGGCTATGTGGATTTCAGGCAGGACATCAACAGTTGGCTTTCACTAGACGCCGGTGTCCGCATAGACCACCATTCGCACGTAGGCACGGAATGGATTCCCCAAGGGGGACTGGCTTTCCATCTGCCGCGGCAGGCAGAACTGAAAGCAATGGTGAGCAAAGGATTCCGTAACCCCACCATCCGGGAGATGTACATGTTCCCTCCACAGAACCCCGATTTGAAAGCGGAGAGCCTGATGAACTATGAACTCTCCTTTACGGGGCAGCTTTTGGGAGGGCCCATGTCCTATGGGGTGAACCTCTACTACATCAACGGGGACAACATCATCATGACAGACCCTGCCCTGCGCAAGAACGTCAACTCCGGAGAGATAGAGAACTGGGGCGTGGAAACCAACCTTGGCTACCGCATCAACCGACACTGGCAGATGAATGCCAATTATAGCTGGCTGCACATGGAGAATCCGGTACTGGCGGCTCCCGAACACAAACTCTATGCCGGTACGGACTTTACACAAAGACGCTGGAGCTTGTCTACCGGTATACAATACGTGAAGGGACTCCATACCTCGGTCACCCCGGGCAAGGAGAAGCAGGAAAGCTTCGTACTCTGGAACCTGCGTGCCAACTACCGTCTGTGCAGTTTTGCCGACGTCTTTGTCAAGGGTGAAAACCTGCTGGCGCAACGCTATGAAATCAATGCAGGCTTCCCCATGCCGAAAGCCACGGTGATGGGAGGCGTAAATATCAACTTTTAATACATTACAACTACATGGAAACAAAAACAGTTAAACTCTACTCGCTGGATTACAATAATGTGAAGACGTATCTGGCAGCCTCGCTATTCATTCTTGGCAATCTGGCTCTTCCCCAGCTCTTTCATCTCATTCCCCAGGGAGGGATAACCTGGCTGCCAATCTATTTCTTCACGCTGGTGGGCGCTTATAAATTCGGATGGAAAGTGGGGTTGCTGACAGCCGTCCTGTCGCCCGTCCTCAACTCCCTGCTATTCGGAATGCCACTTCCCGCAGCACTTCCCGCCATTCTGTTGAAGTCTGTATTACTGGCTGTGGCGGCGGGCTGGGCAGCACACCGTTTCCAGCGCATTTCCCTGCCTATTCTGCTGGCAGTAGTTCTTTTCTATCAGGTAGCAGGTACTTTGGGAGAATGGGCCATGGTGGGCAGCTTCTTCCGGGCTGTACAAGATTTCCGTATCGGTGTGCCGGGAATGGGATTGCAAGTGGCAGGCGGATATTTACTGCTGAAATATAGCCTTCAATAAGCACGCTTTCAGGGCAAACCTTATTTCAGTAATTCCGCAAAGGGGTGTATTCCGCCCGATAGATGCGGTCGAAGAAAGGTGCCCACTCGTTTTCCGTGATGCCAATCTGCAGGCCATAGAAGTGTGTACCGGCTTCCCAGTAACGGCGAATCTCCTCCATAAGGGCAGGTGAAGAGTGAGGAATCTTGAAGTCGCTGACCCAAAGTACATCGGCATTCATATACTCCTTGCCTTCTTTGAGCAGGCGGAACGTGGCTTCCAACATGCGGGTGGCATCTGTATCCCCGCAAGCTGTCTTTGAGAAGAATTCGAGCAGCCTTGCCCGCTCTTTCCTTACGTCAATCGGATGAATGGAGACGGAAAAGGCTATCAGAAAGCAGTTCCGCCGTTGACGGTCGGCTATCTCCAGGAGCTTTATCAGCAGAGAGTGAGCAATCTTCTCCGGCTTGCCAGCCATGCTTCCCGAGGTGTCCAGACAGACAATCATCGGACCTTTGGGACGGGCGGGCTTGGTTTCGATACGCCGGGCAGGCTGCATGATTTCCGATTTATAACGGAAGGTCTGAAGCTTGCGAGTAAGGTATTTGTAGACGAACAAATCTTCCAGTTCACTGTCGGCGGAATGGGCAAGCTCAATGGGAAGCAGAGCATTGAGGTCGTTGCCGGTGCTGATGCCCAGGATGTCACATTTGGAGGAGTGCTCCATTTTGTAGACGCTTCCCT
>NZ_JBCNZM010000056.1:0-28837 GCF_040227615.1 Bacteroides sp. RTP31139st1_H2_RTP31139_211217
AAAGCTTTCGTTTTGAAGTCATAATAGTAACACATTTATTAGTTTGTAAATGTGTCTACCTATATCAGGATAAGACATAGGCTACAATATTCCAATGAAATCCAAGGCTGTGAAGTCATTGCGTCTTTCGGCAGGCATTAGCAACCTTGCAACAATCACAGGCTATAGCGGTCTTACTCCAATGATAAACAGTTATGTAGTAAGCAACACTTTGGGCATTGACGACAAACGCACCTATCCTTTATATCGTACCTATTCGTTAGGTCTTAGTATTCAATTCTAACCGCTTACAGTTATGAAAAGATATATAAACATATTGATGGTTGCTTTGGCAACGATGATGACCTCTTGTCTTACTGAAGACCCTAGAGATCAACTTTATGAAGAAGACATTTACAACAATGCCAACAACATATATATTAATGCAGTGGCTGTGCTCTACAATTACATTGGTGGCAGTGCAGACAGTGAGGGTTTACAGGGGACCTGTCGTGGGATTTATGACTATAACACACTTACTACAGACGAAGCCATGATACCTATTCGTGGTGGCGACTGGTACGATGGAGGTTTGTGGACGAATATGTATCAGCATAAGTGGAGTCCTAATGATTTACCACTCTACAATACTTGGAAATACCTCTACAAGGTTGTTGTGTTATCGAACAAATCTCTGCATATCATCGATAAGTATAGCCATAACCTATCTGAGGAGCAGAGAGTGGCCTACGAAGCTGAGGTGCGAGCTCTGAGAGCACTTTTCTACTACTACATTATGGATATGTATGGCAGAGTGCCCATCGTAACATCCTATGAACAACCGCAGGATGAAGTTGTGCAGAGCGAGCGTAGCGAGGTTTTCCGTTTTATCGTGAATGAGTTGCAGGAGGTTGCCGAGTTGTTGCCAAATGAGCGTAGTAATAAGATGGGTAACTACTATGGTCGTATAACAACACCTGTAGCTAATTTCCTTTTGGCTAAGTTGGCTCTTAATGCCGAGATATATTGTGATGATAATTGGACTGATGGCGTTCCACGGAACGGTAAAGAGATATTTTTCACCGTCGATGGTGAGAAACTCAACGCTTGGCAGACCTGTATCAAATATTGCAATAAACTTGCCGAGGTAGGTTATCGGTTGGAGGACGATTATAGCTATAATTTCTCTGTGCATAACGAGAACTCCAACGAAAACATATTCACCATTCCGTTGGATAAGAACCTCTATGCTGCGCAGTTCTGGTATCTCTTCCGATCACGACACTACAACCATGGCGGTGCGTTGGGTGGCTCATCGGAAAATGGTACCAGTGCCAATATCTCAACAGTCTTAGCCAACGGATACGGCACAGATGATGTAGATGCTCGCTTTGAAAAGAACTTCTATGCCGGCATCGTAGAGGTTGATGGAAAGCCTGTAATGATGGACAATGGACAGCAGTTGGAGTATTTCCCATTGGAGCTAAAGTTGAATCTTACGGGAAGCTCCTATGTCAAGACAGCTGGTGCTCGTATGGCAAAATATGAGGTTGATAGGACCTCACATTCCGACGGTAGACAACCGGATAACGACATCGTGCTATTCCGCTATGCCGATGCTCTCCTGATGAAGTCCGAGGCAAAGGTACGTAATGGTGAGGATGGCTCGTTGGAGTTGAACGAAGTCCGAGGTCGTGTTGGTATGCCATATCGAGAAGCTACGCTTGAGAACATATTGAAAGAGCGTTTGTTGGAGTTAGTATGGGAAGGCTGGCGACGACAAGATATGGTGCGTTTTGGAGTTTATCACAAATCATACGATCAGCGAGTCCAACTGGCTGATGAGAAAAATGGGTATACCACAGTTTTTCCTATTCCACAAAAAAGTATAGACTTGAACCCAAAATTGAAACAAAATGTTGGATATAAATAACTTTAGCCTATGAGTATTCAATTTGACATTGCAAAACAGATTATAGCTGAAACATGCCCTAATCGCAAACTTAAGTTGGAGAATATTCGCCTTTTTGCAGATATTATTCAGCCTAAGAAATATCAAAAAGGTGATATAATTCTAAATGAAGGTGATATCTGTAATTGCCTATTTTATATAGAAAAGGGATTTATTAGACAGCACTACCTAAAGCATGATAAGGATGTGATAGAACATTTAGCATGTGAAAAAGATGTTGTCTGGTGTATTGACAGCTATTTTAACCGAGAGCCAACACATCTTATGATGGATGCTGTAGAAAACAGTGTTTTATGGGAAATTCCGCGTGATATAATGGAAGAACTTTCTGATGCTAATGGTGATATAGCTTATCTATATCGGAGTTTTTTTGAAAATTCCTTAATGTTATCACAATTAAAGGCTGACATTTTACGTTTCGAATCAGCAAATGACAGATACGCTAGATTACAGCAACATTTTCCTGAAATAACTAGAAGAGCACCTTTGACAATGATTGCTTCATATCTTCAGATGACATTGGAAACATTAAGCAGAGTACGTGTATCAATAGCTAATGCTGAGAGCAAATAAAGCAAACTAACTATTAGGACTTAACTAACATCAAAAACAGGTCAGGATATAGCGTCCTGACCTGTTTCTTTAATAAACTTAAAAGCTATGGATTAATGAGATGTTAGTCATCGTCATCATCATCGAATTCATCCTCATCGTCGTCATCATCATATTCTATTGCTTCACTTTCTTCAATAATGTTACTAAAAGCTCCTGTTAAATCAAAATGATAGTTCTTTTTATTGTTAGAATATGGAAAATAAGAAGGAAGAGCCAACTTTGAACAAGGTAACGTTCGTAAACGGTGTGCAGATTAAAAACAAAAGTGGAAAGCACTGATGTGGGATAATTTTATCTATTATGGTAAGATTAATCAAAACAGAGGCAGTCATAAGTGTACTGATGGGGCATTTTATAAAGAAATTATTGTTTATCTTGCTGTTTGTCGGGGTACTGATTGCTCCGGCAAACGCACAAAACGAAAAGAATATGTATTCGTACAAGAAAATTGGCAACAAGTATATTGTCAGCATTAACAATCATACTGAAATTGTGAAAGCCCTGAATGCTTTCTGCAAGGAGAAAGGAATTCTGTCGGGTTCTATCAACGGGATTGGTGCTATCGGAGAGCTGACCCTCCGTTTCTTCAATCCCAAGACAAAAGCATATGATGATAAGACATTCCGGGAGCAAATGGAAATATCCAACCTTACAGGGAATATATCATCTATGAATGAGCAGGTATATCTTCATTTGCATATAACCGTCGGCAGGAGCGACTATTCCGCTTTAGCCGGACATCTACTTTCCGCAATACAGAATGGTGCAGGGGAGTTCGTGGTGGAAGATTATAGCGAGCGGATAAGTCGCACATATAATCCGGATTTAGGACTGAATATATACGATTTTGAAAGATAGTTGCCTATAAATATCGCTTGGAATACAGGATAATACATCATTCAGCTTAGATGATATATATTAAAAAAAGTTTATCAATTCTGTCACGTTAACTTTGCAACAGAAATAATTTAAAGACTATCAAATATGGATAAAGACAAGGATATGAGCCGCCGGAGATTCCTTAAAATGGCGGCATTGACAGGAGCTGCCATGTGTGTCGGGCCTACCTTGAACAAGGTAACGGCAGCAGAACGGGTATGGATGGGGAAACAACAAGTTGCAAACAACATCCCTGCAGGCATGGCGGCGGTGCGCACTCGGCGAACATTGGGACACGGAAATACGGCATTCACTGTTTCTGCAATGGGATATGGCTGTATGGGCTTGAACCATAACCGCAGCCAGTACCCGAGCAGGGAAAAAGAAATCGCCCTGGTGCATGAAGCTGTTGAACGTGGGGTGACCCTTTTCGATACAGCCGAAAGCTACGGCTACCACATCAATGAAAAATTGGTCGGCGAAGCCTTGAAAGGATATACCGACCGGGTATTTGTGTCATCGAAGTTCGGACATAAGTTTGTAAACGGTGTGCAGATTAAAACCGAAGAGGACAGCACTCCGGCCAACATCCGCCGGGTTTGTGAAAACTCGTTGCGCAATCTCGGAGTTGAAACATTGGGCATGTTCTACCAGCACCGCATAGACCCGAACACACCGATTGAAGCGGTGGCTGAAACATGCAGCAAACTCATCAAGGAAGGTAAAATCCTGCATTGGGGCATGTGTGAAGTAAACGTTGATACCATCCGCCGTGCGCACAAGATATGTCCGGTTACGGCAATCCAAAGCGAATATCACTTGATGCACCGCATGGTAGAGACGAACGGAGTGTTGGAGCTGTGCGAGGATTTGGGCATCGGTTTCGTTCCATACAGTCCGCTGAACCGTGGTTTTTTGGGCGGTATGATCAATGAATATACCAAGTTTGATGTTACCAACGACAACCGGCAGACCTTGCCACGCTTCCAGCCCGAAGCCATACGCGCCAACTATCGTATTGTGGAAGTTCTTAACGCTTTCGGCCGTACAAGAGGCATTACCCCGGCACAGATAGCTTTGGCCTGGCTGATGAACAAGAAGCCTTTTATCGTGCCTATTCCGGGCACCACCAAACTCTCTCATCTGGAAGAGAACCTTCGTGCCTGCGACATCCGTTTCACGGCAGAAGAGATAGAAGAACTGGAAACAGCCGTAGCTGCCATTCCTGTGGTGGGTAGCCGCTACGATGCCTTGCAGGAGTCTAAAATCCCAAAATAATCCGTGTATGAAGAAACAGATATTTTACATGACGTTCATCGCTTTACTGTCGGGCTGTAATTGTTACAAAGGGAATATTCTGCAAATAGAGGAACAAGGCAGTTTTGCCGTAGGTGGCACCGTACTGACCGATTCATTGGGACACAAATACCACGGCGACCATGCTTATGTATTTTATCAGAAACCGGTTGATGCACGGAAATATCCGCTTGTTTTTGCACATGGTGTCGGCCAGTTTTCCAAAACATGGGAGACCACTCCTGACGGACGCGAAGGGTTTCAGAATATATTTCTTCGCAAAGGTTTCTCCACCTATCTTGTCGACCAGCCTCGCCGGGGAAATGCCGGACGGAGTACGGAAGCTGTCACACTGGAACCGGTATTCGATGAAGAAGAATGGTTCAACCGTTTCCGTGTGGGAATCTATCCTGATTATTTCGAGGGTGTACAGTTCAGTCGCGACCGGGAAGCCTTAAACCAGTACTTCCGGCAGATGACGCCGACCATCGGACCTTTGGACTTCGATGTCTATTCCGATGCCTATGCTGCTCTTTTTGACAAAATCGGTCCGGCCATATTTGTCACTCATTCACAAGGCGGTCCGGTGGGTTGGTTTACTTTGCTCAAAACGAAGAACATCAAAGCCATTGTAGCATACGAACCCGGTGGAAGTGTACCCTTCCCAACCGGTCAAGTTCCCGAAGAAGGCAAAGTCTTGACACGGTCTAAAAAAACAGAAGGAATAGAAGTCCCTATGGCAGTTTTCAAGAGATACATGGAAATTCCCATCATCATTTACTATGGGGATAACCTGCCCGAAACAGACGAACATCCGGAACTTTACGAATGGACACGCCGTCTGCATCTCATGCGCAAGTGGGCCGAAATGCTCAATAAGCTGGGCGGTGACGTGACGGTCATTCATCTGCCCGATGTCGGTCTGCATGGGAATACGCACTTCCCGATGTCGGATTTGAACAATGTGGAAGTAGCTGACCTGCTGTCGAAGTGGCTGTATGAGAAACAGCTGGACAGATAGAAATTAACAGAGGATAACCCCAAAACCTAAATAAAAATAGTTATGAAACTGAAGTGCTTATTGGCAATGCTGCTCTTAACCTTCCTTTCGTGCAGCAACACTCCGGCTGTTGAAGATAAGATAGATTCGTTGCCTCACTCAGAGCCGGGGAAAACATTGATAGTCTATTTCTCATGGAGCGGACATACGCAAACTGTAGCCAACATTATCCATGAACTTATTGGATGCGACATGGTGGAGATTGAACCGGAAGAACCCTATTCTGATGAATATAATGAAGTGGTTGACCGTTTCAAAAATGAAAGAGACAATCATATTCTTCCAGCTCTGCGTACAAAAGTAGAGAATATGGATGATTATGATACATTGATTATCGGTAGTCCTATTTGGGGTGGTCTTCTGTCTTCTCCTGTAAAAAGTTTCCTGTCCGGTTATGATTTGTCCGGGAAAAAGATACTCCCATTCTGTACACATGGAGGAAGCGGAACAGCACAAAGTGTGGATAATATCCGCAAACTATGTCCCCATGCTGAAATATTGCTGTTTATGGCAGTCAAACTGCAAACTCTCGGAATGAAGTGAAAAAATGGCTGTCAGAAGCCGGATTTTCTGTCGAATTAAATTACGCCCGTTTAATAGTTTTAATACTGAAATGAAATATCCTTTGTTATCCGCACTCTTTCATCCCCTTTTTCAGAGATTTGCAGATAGACCAGTAGTTGAGATTAGGGAATATGAGATTGTCTTCCTGACAGGGTCGGTAACGCTCGATAATCTGCAAAGGAGTATCCAACAGTTTCACTTGGAACGGCACTTTTGTCTTGTACCGTTTGGACAATATCCACTTCTCACCATTCACTTCTACGATGTTGCTATTGGTTAGTTCCTTGATGTCCACGAAAGAGAGGGCAGTGAAGCTGGCGAAAACAAAAATGTCACGAATATAGAACAGTTGGACATCCCCAACTCGTGCGTCATCAACGTTTTCAGTTCATCTTCCGTCAGGAACTCACGTTCCGTCACATTAGGGCTGATGTGGAATTGGGCAAACGTTTTTTTCGGTATTAGTCCGTTAAAGTGCACACACATGACAACGCCTTTCAGCCACATGCATTTTTCCCATATCGTCCCGTTGTGAAGTCCCGCTTTCGTTGATAGGTAGGCTGCAAACCCCTTGATGAAGTCGGGCTTAATCTCCAGCATGAACATATCCGTCCGTCTGTAAAAAGACTTGATGAACGCTGCCACATGGTTTCTTGCCACCACCCGTGAACGGTGGTTGCCATTACCCTGTCTTTTCCGACACGCTTCTTGAATACTTCGTTCTCACGTCCGGACGCTTTGAGCAGTGTCTCATACTCACTGCCGATACCCTGATAAGCATTGCTCACCATTTCAGCCGTCACGAACGCTTCACGGTCGAATATACGCAGGTAGTGCTTGATGATTTGAGCCTTGATGTTGTCAAGGGCAAGGTTGATATCACGTACTTCCGCACTCTTGCCTTTCGCCCTGTTCCCTTTCACGTCCCAAAGCGTTTTCGGGATACTCTACTTATAGCTGAACTGCGTCACAATCCCGTTAATCGTTACCCGTCCTATGATGCGGACAATATCGTTTTTCTCCTTGTTGCCGTTCACGTAGAACAGCACTTTGAATGTACTTCTTGCCATACTCGTTTTTTAAGTTTAAAATTAAGTATCAATGAGTTATGCCTTGTAAACCAACCGAAGCCATACGGAGAAAAATTCAGCACGGAGTATCAAAAACCACCTTTCACGGGGTAATGATTTAGCAACCTTTCTACTTCATAAATTTACTTTTTTTTGCGTTACCTCGTTTTATGCCTTTGTCCTCATTTGTCCTCACAAACGCTTTATTCATAGCCGTTTTAAAAACATTTCCGCCTTTCTATTCCTCTTTTCCACAGATTTTTAGTAAATTTATATCCGTCTAATTTTTAAGGTCCTATGTTCAGACTCAATCTAACCAAACATTGCATAAAGTGGTACTGTTTCATCCAAATGCAACTGATGGACACGTTCGTACATTATTTTGTGCTTGTATCGTTATATCTATTGCAGCTATTATCTGTAGTTCATTTGTATCCATGGCCCATTACAGACAGGCGTTATTCAGTATGACTTATTTTTCCTCCCTGGTGTTTTTTTGTGGAGTATGCATTGCGCATTTGCGGCACCGGTCAAATATCCGGATAGAGACATAAACCGTACACGATGGAAATATATTTTTTCATTCTATGGTTTGTGGACTCCGTGACCATTCTCCCTTATATGTTAACCTATATGTATTGGGATACGAATATTGTCCATGTCATTATCCTCCTTTACATTTTTATTATTGTCAAATAGATAAGATACTTACGGAAGAGTGGGTTATGACCTATATACCTGCGGTATCATGGTCTGTTTTTCTGCTATTCTGCTATACTATATAGAGCTTAATGTACAGCTTGAGGATTTCAAAACATTCGTGACGGGCTTTGGTGGGCAGTAATTCTAAGACTTTAAATAAAGAAAAATTAAGCCACCCCTTAAAAAAAAGAGATATTTCCTTTCAAAGAATTCATTTCTTTTATTACATTTGTATTAGTCTTTTGAAAATAGAAGATTTATAGTAAAGCGTTAAGGCATTATCCAAGTTCAGGAAATCCCCAATTTCGAAACAACAATTGGATAATACATTGGACGCTCCACGTTCTATCTATATAGATTTTTGTTATATATAGGCGTGGGGCTTTGTGTATTATATGTTGTTGAGTATGGGGATACTTCTGAACGGTAATACCAAAGTTCCCACGCTTAACTTTATATAAACACAACTCCAGGGAACAGGGTTGGCTTATAATAAACATTATGAAAGCAACTTGTTTTAAAAGCGAGACAACTGTCTCCAACGACTTTCCCCCTTTGTTTGTTACTGTCTTTTGTGGAATATTCTATCCTTTCATTTCCATTCCTGTCTCTTTCGGAACATACCGTTCATTATCATACAAATTACATGCCAAAGCACTTTTCTGCCTTCTCCTGCTATGGTACTAGATAATAGTAACTCCCCCTATCACATAGAGGAAGAACTTTGGTTACAGATACTTTCTCTGTCAAGAGAGTTGCAGGAGTGTAAAGCTAGTCTGCACCATAATACTTTGGACTGTATTTCCGATAAGATTGAAGGAATAGAAAGAGAACTGGATGTCTTATTGGATATTCTGCAAGGGAGGCAAGACAAAAAGACATCATAGTGCTATTTTTTATGACAATTTGTCTACGCCGATAAGTTATCCTATTATTTAAGCCTCGTTTAAGAATTCCGTTTTATGGGTTACCCACAATCGAATGGAATTTTTATATACTGAGAATAACACATGATATTAGTAATGGATTTTCAATATTCAGAGTGATAATGGATAAACGAATAGAAAACGCCATGAATGAGTTGATCAATACAGAAATATGGTCAACCGGTTTATACCTGTCATTGCAGGTTTATTTTGAAGATGAACGGCTTCCAATACTTAGCTCCTGGCTGAACTCCCAAGCACAGGACAATATGAACAAGGTTTATCAGATGATGAATCGGATATGCCATGATGGAGGATGTGTTGTAATCAATGAAATGAAACGGGATACACATGAATGGACAACGCCATTGAATGCCTTGAATGAATTGCTTGAACATGAGCAGTACATATCACGTCAGGTAAACACATTTCTCATATTATGCTGGAATGTAAGCATGTCCTTCCATTCTTTCATCAGCGGGCTGTATGCAGACCGTATATATGTAAGTACGGCATTTATGGAATTGTTACGTATCCTCGCCAAGGAAAACGAACGGAAACTACCTTATTTTTGACGGTATGGATTTAAGATTGATGTTATGCAAAATTTAATATTGCAGAATGCTATCTGGTATGTTTTTTGCGATATAATAATCGATAATAAACTATATGTCATCATGGATATATTTGTATATTTAACATTGTGTTTCACTTCGCTATTCACCTTGATGGACCCTCTTGGAGTGATGCCGGTATTCCTGCAAATGACTGATGGAATGGATACGAAAGAACGCAGATATATCGCCTTGAAAGCATGTACCATTGCATTTATCATATTAGTCCTTTTTACATTATCGGGCAGGTTTCTGTTTCATTTTTTCGGCATCTCAACAAACGGATTCCGGATTGTGGGAGGTATCATCATCTTTAAAATCGGATATGATATGTTGCAGGCACATTTTACCCATGTGAAACTGAATGAAACTGAACGAAAAGAATATTCCAAAGATATAACCATCACACCTCTTGCCATTCCGATGTTATGCGGTCCGGGAGCGATTTCCAGTGGAATAACATTGATGGAAGATGCTTCGGAATATACTTTCAAAATAGTATTGCTTGGCGTAATCGCTTTGGTCTGCATTCTTTCCTTCTTTATTCTGTGCGCGTCCACCCAGCTTTTAAAAATCTTGGGAGAGACGGGAAACAATGTGATGATGAGACTGATGGGACTTATTCTAATGGTGATCGCCGTGGAATGTTTTATCAGCGGGATACGTCCGGTATTAATTGAAATCTTGAAACAAGCCCATGCTTGTTCTTAAAGAAGAGAGATAATTTGGATTTATTATTAACATTAAAAGTTTGATTCATCATGACTGAAAAATTGCAAAATGCTCTGAATGAGCAAATTACAGCAGAATTATGGTCTGCCAACCTGTATTTATCAATGTCTTTTTATCTGGAAAGAGAGGGCTTTTCCGGAATGGCTCGCTGGATGCAGAAACAGTCTGCAGAAGAGACCGGGCATGCATATGCCATTGCCGGGTACATGATTAAGCGTGAGGCAACCCCGAAAGTAGACAAGGTCGATGTGGTTCCACAAGGTTGGGGTAACCCTGTTGAAGTATTCGAGCATGCTTTGGAGCATGAAAAACATGTTTCCAAACTGATTGATGAGTTGGTACAGGTAGCATCCGAAGAGAAAGACAATGCCACTCAGGACTTCTTGTGGCAATTTGTTCGTGAGCAAGTAGAAGATGAAGCGAATGTACTCAATATTGTTAGTCATCTGAGGAAAGCCGGAGACTGTGCTATCCTTTTTATGGATGCAAAACTGGGTGAACGGGAGTCATAAACCAGAATAATCAATAAAAATAAATAAAATGAAAATAGTAGATTTATTGGGAGGAAAGGCTGAGTACTACCTGAACCATACATGTAAGACGATAGACAAACAACTTATCCATATTCCGGGACCGGATATGATAGATAAGGTATGGATGAATTCCGACAGGAATATCCGTACATTGGAAAGTTTGCAGGCTTTATACGGACATGGACGTCTGGCCAATACGGGCTATGTATCCATTCTGCCTGTAGACCAGGGCATAGAACATTCTGCAGGAGCGTCTTTCGCCCCCAATCCGCTTTATTTCGATCCCGAAAACATCATAAAGCTGGCCATTGAAGGAGGGTGTAATGCCGTGGCATCCACATTCGGTGTGTTGGGCGCCGTGGCACGCAAATATGCACACAAGATACCTTTTATCGTCAAGCTGAACCATAATGAGTTGCTGACTTATCCGAACAGCTACGACCAGGTAATGTTCGGTACGGTGAAAGAGGCATGGAACATGGGAGCCGTAGCTGTCGGTGCTACCATTTATTTCGGTTCGGAACAAAGCCGCCGCCAGATAGTGGAAGTGTCACAGGCTTTTGAATATGCCCACGAACTGGGAATGGCTACTATTCTGTGGTGCTATTTGAGAAACAGCAGCTTCAAAAAGGATGGTACCGACTATCATGCCGCTGCCGACTTGACAGGACAAGCCAACCATATCGGGGTTACCATTAAAGCCGATATCGTGAAGCAGAAGCTCCCATCCAATAACGGCGGTTTCAAGGCTATCGGATTCGGAAAGACAAACGAGTGTATGTATTCGGAACTGACCACTGACCATCCGATAGACCTTTGCCGTTATCAGGTGGCGAATGGCTATATGGGACGTGTCGGATTGATTAACTCGGGCGGTGAATCCCATGGGGAATCCGACCTGCATGATGCTGTCGTAACGGCAGTAGTAAATAAGCGTGCAGGTGGTATGGGGCTGATCAGCGGTCGTAAGGCTTTCCAGAAACCGATGAAAGACGGAATTCAACTTCTGAACACCATTCAGGACGTATATCTGGATTCTTCAATAACCATTGCATAAAGAAGAAGTATCCATGAAAAGAATAGTGTTATTACGTCATGGCGAAAGTCTATGGAACAAAGAAAACCGTTTTACTGGATGGACGGACGTGGATTTAAGCGAGAAAGGAGTTGAAGAAGCCTGCAAGGCAGGCGATGCATTACGGGAGGCTGGATTTTCTTTTGAGGCAGCTTACACTTCTTACTTGAAACGTGCCGTAAAAACGTTGAACTGTGTCTTGGACCGGCTGGATAAAGACTGGATTCCGGTTGAAAAGACCTGGCGGCTGAACGAGAAGCATTACGGCATGCTTCAGGGACTGAATAAGAGTGAAACAGCGGTCCAATATGGTGAAGAACAAGTACACATCTGGCGAAGAAGCTATGACGTGGCTCCCGCTCCGGTAGGCAAAGATGATCCCCGTAATCCGGGCATGGATATCCGCTATGCCGGTGTACCAGATAGCGAACTTCCCCGTACGGAATCCCTGAAAGATACTATTGGGCGTGTCATGCCTTACTGGAAATGCATCATCTTTCCCGCATTGATGTATAAGGACAGCCTGCTGGTAGTCGCCCATGGTAACAGCCTGCGCGGAATCATCAAGCATCTCAAAGGAATTTCCGATACGGATATTTCCAACCTGAACCTGCCTACGGCAGTTCCTTATGTCTTTGAATTTGACGACAGGCTGGTTCTTGTCAAGGACTACTACCTTGGAAACCCGGAAGAGATACGGAAACGGGCAGAAGCTGTGGCCAAACAAGGGATGGCTAAAAAATAAAAATCTGTCTATCAAGCAGATGCTTTTTTTTAAGTTTTAATTATTAACTTTTAAAGAGGAGGTAAAAATGGTACCTGTAAAAACAAACCAGAATTGGTTACCGAGTATTTTTAACGATTTCTTTGACAATGAATGGATGGCAAGAGCAAACGCTACGGCTCCAGCCATCAATGTGATTGAGAATGAAAAGGACTACAAGGTAGAACTGGCAGCTCCGGGAATGACCAAGAATGATTTTAAGGTAAGTGTGGATGAAAGCAACAATCTGGTAATCTGCATGGAAAAAAAGGACGAGAAAAAGGAGGAGAAGAAAGACGGAAAATACTTGCGCCGTGAATTCTCCTATTCCCGATTCCAGCAGAGTATCCTGCTGCCGGATAATGTGGAAAAAGATAAAATTTCGGCCAAAGTGGAACACGGGGTCCTGTTTATCGATATTCCCAAAGTCGTAGATAAGAAGGTTCAGGAAACCACCAAAACTATTGATGTCAAATAAGATATCTTGATGAGACTCTACAGAAGGCATTTCTTATTATCAGGGAATGCCTTCACCCGGATATTTGAATTCCAAAATAAATATAATGAGAGGATTTGATTTCGATAAAGCGCTGGTAGCCCTTCAGAATGAACTGCATTGTTTTGCATATAAACTGACTGCTGACAAGGATGAAGCAGAAAACTTGTTGCAGGAAACAATGTTGAGGACGTTGGATAATAAGGATAAGTTTGATTCCGGTACGAATTTTAAAGGCTGGATGTATACCATCATGCGCAATGCATTTATCAATAATTGCCGGACAAAGAAAATACGAGGGAATTTATATGTATTATCAGAACCTGAATATCATTTCCTGTTAAGGGACGACTCTTTCATTTTCGTGGATAACGGGCATGATGCAAAAGAGATAAGGGAAGCCCTTAAAACATTGCCTAAAGCACATTATGTCGTTTTTATGTTGTACCGGAGTCAAATATCGGGAAATAGCCGCAAAGATAGGAGTGTCACTGAGTACGATAAAAAGCCGTATCTTTTATAGCAGAAAAAGGCTAAAACAGTTGCTTTCTAATTTTGCCTGATTAATTAAAATATAAAAAACAAATTATGGATAACAAGTATATTGGAATTCTGACTTCCGGAGGGGATGCTTCAGGAATGAACGCGGCTATCCGTGCCGTGACCCGCGCCGCCATTTTTAACGGATTTAAAGTGAAAGGAATTTATAGAGGTTACGAGGGGCTGATTGCCGGTGAAGTGAAAGAACTCACGACGGAAGATGTAAGTAGCATTATCCAGAGGGGAGGCACCATACTGAAAACAGCTCGCTCCGAGACTTTCACCACTCCCGAAGGACGCAAGAAAGCTTATAAGGTCATACAGAAAGAGAACATCAATGCTTTGATAATTATCGGTGGAGACGGTTCCCTGACGGGAGCCCGTATCTTTGCGGAGGAGTATGATGTGACGTGCATAGGATTGCCCGGCACCATTGACAATGACCTATATGGTACCGATTTTACCATAGGATATGATACGGCATTGAACACCATTGTGGAATGCGTGGATAAAATCAGGGACACGGCAACCTCCCATGACCGTATCTTCTTTGTCGAAGTGATGGGGCGTGATGCGGGCTTCCTGGCACAAAACAGCGCAATAGCTTCCGGTGCTGAAGCGGCCATCATCCCGGAGGACAGGACGGACGTGGACCAGTTGGAAACATTCATCGGGCGCGGATTCAGAAAGACGAAAAACAGCAGCATCGTAATTGTGACCGAAAGTCCTGAAAACAAGAATGGAGGTGCCATATATTACGCCGACCGGGTAAAGAAGGAATATCCCGGGTATGATGTCAGGGTTTCTATCCTGGGCCATCTGCAACGGGGTGGTGCTCCGAGTGCCAATGACCGTATACTGGCAAGCCGGCTGGGTGAAGCCGCAATCCAGGCCTTAATGGAAGGCCAGCGAAATGTTATGATAGGCATACGGAACAACGAGATTGTTTATGTTCCTTTTGTCCAGGCAATCAAAAAGGACAAGCCTATTGACAAAAGCCTGATCCGGGTCCTTAACGAATTATCGATCTAAAATAACCGTTAATATGTCAGAAGTTGCTCCTTTAATATCGGATCTTGCCATAATTCTGATTATTGCCGGTATTGTAACCGTCATTTTCAAGTGGCTGAAGCAACCGGTCATATTGGGCTACATTGTAGCCGGTATTATGGCGGGTCCTTCCGTTTCTCTGGTCCCGACTGTTTCCGATCCTGCCAATATCAAAATATGGGCGGACATCGGTGTCATTTTTCTGCTGTTCGCGATGGGACTGGACTTTTCGTTCAAGAAATTGATAAATGTGGGCATTACGGCTATCGTTGCCACTGTCACTATTGTATGTGGCATGATGTTCATAGGTTATACAGCGGGGAATGCAATGGGGTTCTCCCACATGAGCAGTATTTTTCTGGGTGGAATGTTGTCCATGTCGTCCACGGCCATCGTATTCAAGGCCTTCAATGACATGGGACTTCTCCAACAGAAATTCACTGGCATTGTCTTGGGGATTCTTGTTATCGAAGATCTGGTGGCTGTAGTGATGATGGTTGTTCTTTCCACGTTGGCGGTAGGCAAACATTTTGAAGGGAAGGAGATGCTGGAAAGTATATTGAAGCTGGCCGCTTTCCTGATTTTCTGGTCGGCATTGGGTATCTATCTGATACCTACCCTGCTGAAGAAGATACGCCGTTTCACCAGCAACGAGATTTTATTGATAACCTCTCTGGGACTTTGCCTGGGAATGGTGATGATTGCGACAAAAGCGGGATTTTCTGCCGCATTGGGAGCCTTTGTCATGGGGTCCCTGCTGGCAGAGACCGTTGAAGCGGAAAAAATCGTACATATCGTACAGCCGGTAAAAGACCTGTTCGCTTCCATATTTTTCGTGTCGGTAGGAATGATGATCGATCCTGCCATGATGTGGGAATATGCCGTCCCTATTTTCATCCTGACATTGCTGGTACTGTCCGGTCAGGTACTGTTCGGGAGCTTTGGTGTCTTGCTTTCCGGCCAGCCGTTGAAAATTGCCATACAGTCCGGCTTTTCACTGACACAGGTCGGTGAATTCGCATTCATCATCGCATCTTTAGGCGTCAGTCTGAATGTTACGGACAAGTATCTCTATCCGGTCATAGTGGCAGTATCTGTCATAACGACTTTTCTTACCCCCTATATGATACGGCTTTCGGAACCAGCATACCGGTTTATAGACATCCACATGCCTGAATCCCTGAAAGATTATCTCGTACACTATACGTCCGGGGCAATGACTGTAAAACACCAGGGTACTTGGCATAAACTGATCCGGTCTATGCTGGTGTCTGTCACACTCTATCTGGTCGTATGCGTTTTTTTCATCACTTTATATTTTTCCTATGTGCATCCTTTGATTAGGAAAAGTCTGCCGGGAATGGAAGGGAACTTGTTGGGCTTCATCATCATCTTTCTTGTCATATCCCCGTTTCTATGGGCCATCATCATGAAAAGGAACAATTCAACCGAGTTCCGTAAACTCTGGACGGACAACAAGTTCAACAGAGGGCCTTTGGTATCAATAGTACTTGTCAAAATACTGATCTGCACGATTATCATGATGAGTATCATTACCCATCTTTTCAATGTTGCCTTGGGAGCCGGGTTGGTAGTCTCTTCCATTATCATTGCCGTCATTTATTTTTCCAAGCGGATCAAGAAACGGTCGCTGACTATAGAGAGACAATTTATGGCAAACTTTCAGGGGACGGACGGGAATGGACTTTCTACAGAAAGTGATACAGGCTCCACCCTTGGCAGCAATATCCCGTTCAAGGAATTACATTTGGCGGATTTCACAGTATCCCCTGATTCCATATATGTGGGCAGAACATTAAAAGAAAGCAGCTTGCGCACCTTGTTTCAGATAAATGTGATTTCAATCACCCGTGGAGAAAAACGCCTAGATATACCACAAGGGGAAGAACATCTCTATCCATATGACAAGGTTACGGTCGTAGGTACGGACCGACAGTTGGAAAGCTTCCGGACATCCATGGAGCAAAAGAAGGTAGAAAGGAACGGGAACGGAACATCCTCGCAGGATGAGATGGAAATAGGGCAATTTCCTGTCGAAGGAGGTTCACCATTGATCGGAAAGACGATCCGGGAGGCAGACATATCGGATAGCATCATTATCGGAATAGAGAGGAGTACCGTGAATATTATGAATCCAGACCCTGATACAATTTTCAAGGAGAATGATACGGTATGGATTGTCGGTAAACGAAAAATAATAAAAGGACTGAATAAAGATTAGGACTTATTTAATTAAAATGTCATGGAATATTCAAGTTATAATGTAAATACCCCTCAGTGGAGGGAGATTACAGTAGGTTCACATCTTCCTGCAGAACTGCGAAAACTTGCAGAAATCGCACATAATCTCTGGTGGACATGGAATGATGACGCAAAGAAACTGTATTGTGATTTGGATTCGGAACTTTGGAAAGAGGTGGAACAGAATCCGGTATTGTTTCTGGAGCGGATAAATTATGAGAAGCTTGTAGCGCTGGCACATGATGAGAACTTTGTCTATAAAATGGATGCCGTCTATTCCGCCTTCAAAAAATACGTAGATGTGGAACCGGATCACCAGCGCCCGTCAATAGCTTATTTCAGCATGGAATACGGCTTGGATGAAGTCCTTAAGATATATTCCGGCGGTTTGGGAATGTTGGCGGGGGATTACCTGAAAGAGGCGTCGGACAGCAATGTGGACCTTTGTGCCATAGGACTTTTGTACCGTTACGGTTATTTTGACCAGTCGCTTTCCATGGACGGCCAGCAGACAGTCAATTATAAAGCGCAGAATTTCGGGCAGCTCCCGATTGAAAAGGTAATGCAACCGGATGGGAAACAACTGGTAATCCACGTCCCCTATGCCGACAGTTTTGTGGTACATGCCAATGTCTGGAAAGCCAGTGTGGGGCGTATTCCCCTTTATCTGCTGGATACGGACAATGAACTCAACAGCGAGTTTGACCGCCCTATCACTCACCATCTGTATGGAGGCGACTGGGAGAATCGGCTAAAACAGGAAATACTGCTTGGCATAGGCGGGATGATAACGCTGAGAGCTTTAGGTATAACGAAAGATGTATATCACTGTAATGAGGGGCATGCCGCACTGATCAATATCCAGCGGCTTTGTGATTACATAAATGGCGGCTTGAATTTCGGGCAGGCCATGGAGCTGGTACGTGCTTCCTCACTTTATACCGTACATACTCCCGTACCCGCTGGTCATGATTATTTTGACGAAGGGCTTTTCAATAAATATATGAAGGGATATCCTGGCAAGTTGGGTATAACCTGGGATAACCTGATGGATCTCGGGCGTCACAATCCGGGAGACAAGGAGGAACGTTTCTGCATGTCTGTCTTCGCCTGCAAGACCTGCCAGGAGGTAAACGGTGTCAGCAAGTTGCATAAATCGGTATCCCAGCAAATGTTTGCGCCGATCTGGAAGGGATACTTCCCGGAAGAGAACCATGTGGGTTATGTAACCAACGGGGTACATCTGCCTACCTGGTGTGCGGCAGAATGGAAAAAGCTTTTCAAGGACAATTTTGATGAGAATTTTTTCTGCGACCAGTCCAATCAGAAAATCTGGGAGGCCGTCTATGGCATCCCGGATGAAGAGATATGGAATACCCGGTTAAAACAGAAAGCAAAATTGCTGGACTATATCAAAAGCAAATGCAGCAAGGACTGGCTCAGGAGTCAGATTGATCCGGCATTGAGCGTTTCCATTTTTGAGAGATTCAATCCCGATGCTCTTCTAATAGGCTTCGGACGCCGTTTTGCTACATATAAGAGGGCTCATCTTCTGTTCACGGATATAGACCGACTTGCCAGGATTGTGAATAATCCGAAATATCCGGTACAGTTCATCTTTGCAGGCAAAGCCCATCCCAATGACGGTGCCGGGCAGGGGCTGATCAAGCAAATCGTGGAAATATCCCGGCGTCCGGAATTTTTAGGTAAAATCATATTCTTGGAGAATTACGACATGGACCTGGCACGCCATCTTATCTCGGGGGTGGATATTTGGATGAACACCCCTACGCGGTTGGCAGAAGCTTCGGGTACGTCGGGCGAGAAGGCATTGATGAACGGTGTGCTTAATTTCTCCGTGCTGGACGGTTGGTGGTATGAAGGATACCGTAAGGATGCTGGATGGGCACTGACTGATAAAAGGACTTATCAGAATGAACAGTACCAAAACCAGCTGGATGCCGAAGCCATCTATTATTTGTTGGAGCATGACATCCTGCCACTGTATTACGAGCATGGGGGGAAGAACTATTCGGAAGACTGGGTCAAGTATATCAAGAACTCAATCGCACAAATCGCTCCCCATTTTACCATGAAAAGACAGTTGGACGACTACTATGACAGGTTCTATAACAAACTGTCAGAGCATTTCCACATTCTGGCAGCCGACAACTTTGCGAAGGCGAAAATGATGGCTGACTGGAAAGCAAACGTCCGAAGCAGATGGGATGCCATAGAAATCAAATCCATAGAGGCAGGGAATGGGCTGAATGCCACGGTTGAAGCCGGAAAGGAATATGAGGTGACGGTTGTCGTTGATGAGAAAGGCCTGGATGACGCAATCGGAATAGAATCGGTCATTATCAGGCGTGAAGACGGTCAGGATCACATATATGAGGTTATTCCCCTTTTGCCGGTTTCCAAGAATGGGAATTTATATACCTTTAAGGCGACATCCGGCATTTTCAACGCTGGAAGCTTCAAGCAGGCCTTCCGTATGTATCCCAAGAATGCTTTGTTACCTCACCGACAAGATTTCTGTTATGTACGATGGTTTTAATGAACAGTAAAAGGATATGCAAAAACAACGTATGAGCGGGCAAAATCAAAAAACAGATAAACGGATAGCATGGCCGATCATCATCATGAACTTCACGGGAGTGTATGACTACGAGGCGTTTGCCTGGAACAATAAATTTATATGGCTGGATTGTCGTCATCTTTATGGTACAGATGGCTACTGTGACAGGGAGGGGGCTTTGGCTTTGAAGGGGATGATTGCTGATTATCCGGCGGAGGGAGTCCATTTCATCGATTCAGGCAATTATCATTATTTGACTAAATTCTGGACAGACAAACTTGAAACTCCGTTTTCGCTGATTGTGTTCGACCACCATCCCGATATGCAGCCACCGTTGTTTGACAACATACTTTCTTGCGGAAGTTGGGTAAAGGATATATTGGACCATAACAACAACTGCAAGAAAGTAATTATCGTAGGTTCTTCAGACAAACTGATACAGGCTGTGCCGAAAGGATATGAAAGACAAGTTCGGTTTTACAGTGAAACTACGCTCATGCACGAAGAGGGTTGGCAGAACTTTTCTTCCGGACATATCAACGGACCGGTTTACATTTCCATAGACAAGGATGTCTTGAATCCGGCTTCGGCAGCAACAAACTGGGATCAAGGTTCTCTCAGCTTATGGGAATTGGAGAAACTGCTGGCTGTTATTCTTCAGAAAGAACAGGTAGTAGGCATTGACATCTGTGGGGAATGCTCCACAACACTCAATCTTTTTGAAGAAAAACGGGAAACCGTCATGGATAGCCAGGCAAACAAAGAATTGCTCAGATTTATCCGGTCATCCTCCGGCCTTCAATAGAATTAGTTTTTTTGTTATTATAATTATCATATAAAAATAAAATAATTTAGCTTTATGGAAACAATTGTTCGTAGAATTGGACTTGTTGCACACGATGCAATGAAAAAAGACATGATAGAGTGGGTTCTCTGGAACTCGGAACGTCTGATAGGACATAAATTCTATTGTACGGGTACAACCGGTACACTAATTAAAAAAGCCCTTGAAGAAAAACATCCTGAAATCAAATGGGATATCACAATCCTGAAATCTGGTCCTTTAGGAGGTGACCAGCAAATTGGTTCGCGGATCGTAGAAGGAGAAATAGACTATCTGTTCTTTTTTACAGATCCGATGACACTACAGCCGCATGATACGGATGTGAAAGCATTGACCAGACTGGCTGGAGTTGAAAATATTGTTTTCTGCTGTAACCGTTCGACTGCGGACCACATTATTACGAGTCCCTTATTCACTGACCCAACTTACGAACGTATTCACCCGGATTACACCAATTACACGCAGCGTTTTGAAAACAAGGGAATCATATCTGAAGCAGTGGAGCAAGTGAAAAAGCGGAGGAATAAAAGTGAGAATAACATTTCTAAATGAACTGTAATAAGTAGTAGAATATTTATAAGGCTATCTAAGAAACAAGTTGTTTACATCTTTCAGAATAGGTATCAGCTGAATAGTAATCTGCTAAGTTTGTGTCAAAACGTTGGCACAAACTCTTTTATATTTTACAGTTCTGCTATATTTTCTTTTGGCTATGCTGCTTTTTCCAGGGGCAGCGGATTTTTCCGGTTGGCAAGCTTTCCTTTAAGCGTATAGCCTAGCCAGTCTGAACATGAAGAATTTCAGATCAGCCACCCCTCTAAACTGGCTTCGAAGAGCTTTGATTTTAGCATTGAACGACTCCGCTGAAGCATTTGTCAATCGTTCTTCAAAATTTTAGGGGAAATACCTAAAGATACAAAAAGCCAACTAATTCGCAATACTTTTAGTATGAATTAGTTGGCTAATTTTATAGGATTTACTGAATATCCCCTAGTTAAAACAGCTATGCACAATTCCTTTTATTCCGTTTTCAGGTATATGGCATACAAATTGTCAATAATACCATCTGCTAAGCCAATGACCGGAACATGGATATACTCAGCTTTGACAATACCTGCAATTATCAGAAATATCTCAGCGGCGGGAACAATAACATCTGCACGGTCAGTTTTCAGATTAAATTCTTCCATGCGCTGTTATACCGGCACCACGAGTGACCGTTTCTCCGGATGGTATGAATTTGAAGTATCAACATAAAATCGGATTGTTATGGAAACCGTATGTTTTGAAAGGAAGGCGTTCGAGGAATTTGCCATGAAAATCGAACGGTTCATACATAGGGTGGAGGGAATCCCCATCTGGATTTGAAAGGCGTGAAGAGGACGGCTGGCTGGCTCGACCACCAGGATGTCTGCCTGAAGCTGAAAATCAGCAAGCGCACCTTGCAGACCTTGCGGGATAACGGCACGCTCGCCTATACCAAGATAGGCAACCGTACCTATTACCTGCCGGAAGACGTGGAGCGTATCGTCACGAAAGTGGAGGACAGACGCAAGGATGCACGCTACAGGGGGCACACCATTTGAAGGAATTGAACTGAAGTATCAACAAAAGACAAATGAGCAGTATGTATAATAGAGTTTATATCGAATAATTGATTAAAGCGTTCTTTGATTTATCTTTGTGATCTAAAAAGTTCAATTGATGTATTACGACAAGATTCGCCACCGTCATAGCCAAGTGCTTGCTGCGACAGGATTAACTCCTGCAGAGTTTGACGCTTTGCTAATAACTTTCAAGTACCATTGGGATGAATATTACAGCCATTTTACCTTGGAAGGTAAAGTGCGCCAACGTATATCTTACAACAGTGTTGTCTCTGATTCAGGACAAAATGTTCTTCATATTGGTATATCTGAAGATCAATCCCCTTCAGGAACTCCATGCTATTCAGTTTGAGATGACCCAGCCCCAGGCCAATAGATGGATTCACCTTCTTTCTGAGATTCTCCGGCGTACATTGAAAACGCTTGGTGAATTGCCTGACCGTAACTCCAAACGTCTGATACACATTCTTCAAGGGTGCGAAGAAGTCTTGTTGGACGGAACCGAGCGACCTATTCAGCGTCCTTTGGATGAAGACTGGCAGTCTGCATGCTATAGTGGTAAAAAAAACTCATAGCATAAAGAATAACCTGTTATGTACTAACAATCTTCGGATTGTATGGTTGAGCTCCACATACAAAGGTCATGTCCATGACAAAAAGATTTGTGATGAAGAACCTCTTCTACTTCCCAAAGGTATTAGGCTCTGGCAGGATACAGGTTTCATCGGACACAAACCGGATGGAGTTGAAATATGCATGCCCAAAAAGAAACCTAAAGGGAAAGAGCTTACTTGTGTTGAAAAACAAGAGAACAAGCGGATTTCCGGAGTTAGGATTAAAGTGGAGCATGCCATAGGTGGTATGAAAAAATGCCGTATTGTCAAAGAACGATTCAGATGCCATAAATTCGGTTTCGAAGATATGGTGATTCTTATTGCTTGTGGATTACACAACTTCAGAATCAGTCACAAAATGAGTCATATAACAAATTAATCTATATAATGTTTAATGAATTGAAAACGAAAGACGATGCGTGGATGCAGTCCATCCACGAGCGTATCGACCGGCTGTCGGCGATGATTGACGGCATTTTCGGAGATGGCGCGGTTCCGCCAAAAGAAGACGTGTACCTGTGCGACAGTGAGGTGGCGTGTATGCTGAAAGTCAGCCGCAGGACATTGGGCGAGTATCGGAGCAACGGCACGCTGCCTTACTATGTACTTGGTGGCAAGGTCTTGTACAAGAGGAGCGAGATCGAGCAGGTGTTGGAACGGGAATATAGGAGTGTCGGCAAGGCGCGGGGAAGCGGATGAAGATTCCATTTACCTGTTTTTTACGCACTTGTACAGGCTGCGGGCATTAAGACTGTCCGCATAAAGGCTGGACGTTTGCGTGCGCCAGCCACAGACTGTTTTTTAGAGGTGAGGGAGTTTGCCGTCTGGAAAAAGAACCTCTTTTTGGACTTTGGCACAAAGTCGTCCCCTGCCCGGTATCAGACTGTAATTCCTGTATGCAATCCTTTTCTGACTGTTCTCGTAACAGTCTGTTTCAATCCTGCCTGACCTTTGTTTACTTTTCATAAAGAGACTGTACCGCCTTTGTGACCGGGATATGAAACCGAAAGATTGTTTTTGACGGTTGCTAAAAAAGAAAAATCAAAGGTGTTTTGCATGTTCCGTAAAAAATCGTACCTTTACATAAAGTGAGTTGCACATCAACGCAATTGATGCAAGTATGTAGAAACCAGAACGGTTGCCAACTCGTTACCTCGTTTTTTGATGATCCGCATAAACTTTTATTCTTAGCGGATTATGTGATTCTTTCAAAAATAATCTCTATTTTGGGAATACGGCTTTCTGAATATCGGAAATTCTATGTGCCTGCCGTTTTACATCCCCTCCCTACAATCTACAACGACATGCTATCAGAACACTTCCCCATAAAATTTCTATTTTTCCTGTGAAATTATTCTCTTATTCAAAAAAAATAGTATCTTTGTCCTATAAAAGTTGTTCATAAGTATGAGACTGTAAAGTACTGAAATTAGCACAATCTCCAAATCGTTACCTTAGACTTTTCAGAACTTCCATAAGCGTTTGTCTTTCAAATTAATCCATCAAATTGATAAGAATTTAAAGTAAATTACAACATTTTGAATATGAATATATATCTTGAAGCATTCTCCATTTTCTTTAAGATAGGAGCCTTTACCATCGGCGGCGGTTATGCTATGGTACCGCTGATAGAAAACGAAATCGTAACCAAACGAAACTGGATAGCCAAAGAAGATTTCATTGACCTGCTTGCTATATCACAGTCCGCTCCGGGCATCCTTGCCGTCAATATATCCATTTTTATAGGGTACCGGCTACGGGGAATACGAGGGAGCATAATCACTGCATTGGGAACCATACTTCCTTCGTTTCTCATCATCCTCGCCATAGCGTTGTTCTTTCACAACTTCAAGGACAACACCATTGTGGAACGTATATTCAAAGGTATTCGCCCGGCAGTGGTTGCATTGATTGCAGCCCCTACATTCAGCATGGCTAAATCGGCCCGGATAAACCGATACAACATATGGATACCGGTGGTTTCAGCACTGCTCATCTGGCTGTTGGGCTTCTCTCCCATCTGGATTATCATTGCGGCAGGTGTAGGAGGATACTGCTTCGGACGTTTTCAACGTCCGAAGAATTAAAAATTAAAGAATTAAAAAGGATAGCAACATTAATCACTAACCATTTATCATTAATTACTAATCATGGTTTTCTTACAGTTATTCTATACATTCTTTAAGATTGGGCTTTTCGGCTTTGGTGGCGGATATGCCATGTTGTCTATGATACAAGGTGAAGTAGTTACCCGTTACGGTTGGCTTACAGCGCAGGAATTTACTGATATTGTGGCAATCAGCCAGATGACACCCGGTCCGATAGGAATCAATTCGGCAACTTATGTGGGTTATACTACGATAGCTGATTGCTACGGTACAAGCTATGGTATTTTAGGTTCTATTATTGCTACGTTTGCCGTGGTGCTTCCTTCTTTCCTACTGATGCTGACCATCAGCAAATTCTTTCTGAAATACCAGAAACATCCTTCCGTGGAAGCGGTATTCAGTGGGCTCCGCCCGGCAGTAGTCGGTCTGCTGGCCTCAGCCGCGCTGGTATTGATGAATTCGGAAAACTTCAGTTCTCCCAAAGAAGACATATATTCCTTCGTCATCAGCTGCCTCATCTTCCTCGTGGCATTTATAGGCACAAAGAAATATAAACTGAACCCGATAGGAATGATTGTAGCTTGTGGAATAGCAGGATTGATACTTTATTAGGGATTAAGGATTAAACGTTAATGATTAATCCCTAATCCTTAATCCCTAATTTTTAAAGTTTAATCTTCTTTCCAACGGATTTCGATTCATTATGCAGACGGTCCAAGGCTGTCACCACATAGCGGTACTTTGTCTTTCCGTCTTCATAAGGAAGTTTATAGAAATTATCGCGCGTGATGGCTACAATATGGGAAGGGTCATCTATATTCACTTTCTCTTTGTCATTAAAGCGATAGACCACATATTGGACGGCACGGTTCATTTCCTCTTTATACTTGGGAGCTGTCCAGAAAAGAATATATCCGTCTTCCGTCCACACCGGTTTCATCTTACGTACCTTTGCCGGGGCTTCGTTATCCATGAAATCGAAAACGGGAGGCAGCGCCGGATACTTATGATATTCGGCAATCAGGGCATCGCGATACTTGCCTGCATTCTCTACAACCGCACTGGCAGGCCACTGGCAACTGCCACCGATGGTCTGATAGGCCCGTTGCAAGGCCATTTTGCGAGGAAGCTGATTTATCGACGGGTTCTTGGGGTCGGCATTCTGCACGGTGTTCATCACGGACTGGCCAATAAACAAGGGGCGGTTTTCCGTATTCCTGGCCCACCACTTCACCAGTGTCTCATAGTCGGCAACCGGATGTCCTATATGCCAATAAATCTGCGGAATATTATAGTCTATCCAACCTTCACGGGCCCACAGCAACACGTCCGCATAAAGGTCATCGTAGTTTTGCAGGCCTTTGGTCTTACTGCCAAGCGGGTCACTGCTTTCATTCCGGTAAATGCCAAACGGAGAAACCCCGAACTTCACCCACGGCTTGATTTCACGAATTGTTTCATGCAGTTTCTTAATCAGCACATTCACGTTGCTCCGGCGCCAGTCTCCTTTATTGCTGAAACCTCCGCCAAAACGTGCAAAACTTGCATCGTCAGGGAAATCCTTTCCCTTAATGGGATAAGGATAAAAGTAATCGTCCATATGAATGGCATCCACATCATAGCGGGAAACGATGTCGCTCACCACCATGCAGATGTGCCGGCGGCTCTCAGGCAGTGCCGGGTCAAAATACAACTGGTCGCCATAAGTGACAAACCATTCCGGATGGATATTGTACACATGATTGGGAGCCAACTCACTCTTCAAGGTCGTCTTCGTGCGATACGGATTAATCCATGCATGAAACTCCATACCACGCTTATGGCATTCATCAATCATAAACTGCATAGGGTCCCAATAGGGTTCGGGCGCTTTACCCTGCACTCCGGTAAGGAAACGACTCCACGGTTCCAGTCTGGAAGCATACAGAGCATCCGCTTCGGGACGTACCTGGAAAATTATGGCGTTGATTCCCGCCTTCTGCAAGGAATTCAACTGCCCGATCAGATTCTGCTTCAGTTTTTCGGTCGGCATTCCACGGAACTGTCCGTTTACTGACTGTATCCATGCTGCACGAAATTCACGTTTAGGATAGGCAGACCCGGTCTGCACTTGCGCAAATACTCCTCCCGCCATTAGCAGCAAGAAGAATACACATAAAAGGGATTTTACTCTCATTCTCTAATTACAGCTTTTTAATACTTAAAATAGTTTATAATTAAGGTTTGTCCTTCATCGGCCATTCCACAATAAAGCGGCATCCTCCGCAATAGGTGTCATCCAGATAAATCCGGCCTCCCACCAACTCCATTATCTCATTGGCTATGGCAAGCCCCAATCCGGACCCTTTGGTAAACGTGTCCACTTTATAAAAACGTTCGAAAATACGGTCCGATTCGTCCGGCCTGATGCCTATACCGGTATCCTCTATCACGAAGCGCAATACATGTCGGGACTTATCTTCCTCGCAGGAAACGCGTATATGACCTTCTTCCGTAAACTTCACCGCATTATCCAACAAAGACACCAGCACCATTTTCAGCCATTGCCGGGCTGCATAAAAGGCCGCAATACCGGAAGCAGGCACATATTCCAGTTCAACTCCCGGCTTCAGTTCCGGGCGGAAGCCCTCAATACATTCCTTGCAACACGCATCCACTTCTATCTCCTCCCGCGGCATCTCCCACACTCGCGAATCCATATCCGCAATATTGAGTATGTTCTCCATCAGACTCAACAGATATGTATTGTTGCCCTCCACTTGTTCAACATACTCGCGCTTCTCCACATCATCCAGTTTCTCTTGAGCCAGCAAGGTAGAAAAGCCGACAATGGAATTCAACGGAGTACGGATTTCATGGGTGATATGCTGTATAAAGGAACTTTTGACCTGGCTCATTTTTTCCACCGCCCTGCGTGCAGCTTCCAACTTGCGGTTCATGGAGAGGGTACGGACATACAGATAAGTAATGAGCAGCAAGAGCAGCAATACCAGTCCGCCAACGGCCAAGGCTATCATCAGTCTTTCCTTGTTCAATCTGGCACTCAGTTCCAGTTTCTCCATCTTCAGCCGGTCCACTTCAAACTGTGCCGTATATTTGCTTAGCTTGTCATCCATTTCTGCCGTACGCACGGAGTCACTCACGGCGCCATATCTGGCATAACTGCGGCAAGCCGCACGATAATCGCCCAACTGTTCCTGCAGTTCTCCTTTCATATAATGGTTATAAGGATAGCAAAGCCCCAGTGAATGCTGATAATCCATGAGTGAATCCACGTAAGCAATGTTACCTTTCAAATCACCGAGGATACGGCAACACATTATCTTATAGCCAAACCATGCTTCGGGCGTCGAGCTCTTCGGATGTTGACGGTAGAAGCGGTCGGTCTCCTCAATATAAGGCTCAGTAGCCTTTCTACCTTCATTGGCCAATAAGCCTATAACCCTGAATTCACAGAAACGCAGGTGCAGGGAAGGGTCTATGCTGACTTGTTTACGGTCCAGTTTGTCCTCCAGTTGCGACAATTTACTCAGATACTCGCCGGCCTCTGCATACTCACTGCGTGAAAGATAAGTCTGGATAATATTAAGCAACACCACGTATGCGTCACGATAATAGCTGCCTTCCTCGAAAAGTTTCAGTGCATTGTTGTAATTCTCTATACACAGTTTTACGTTGTTTCCAAAGACCCGATGGTTATACCCGATGCACATTTCGCCACATGCCAATCCGTATTTGTCCCGGGCTTGCTCGGCATCCTGATGGAGCCTGACGGTTTCAGCCATCGCCTCCTCCTGCATACCTTTCTCCGTCAGACGCTGAATGTACTGCCGCCACGCCATATACCGGTCTCGTGTCCGTTGGTATTTCCGGCACCAGTCCATATATTCATAGGTTGCGGCTTTCAATTGGTCAATGTCCCCCAACTGATAATAATGAGAAATCAAGTTGTTAT
>NZ_JBCNZM010000057.1:0-28629 GCF_040227615.1 Bacteroides sp. RTP31139st1_H2_RTP31139_211217
TTATGAAGGTCAACCGGGGTTCGAGGTGCTCCGTACCGTGCCGGGAACGTGGGATGAGATAAGAGTTCCGCTGGCAAAGATGAATGAGCATGTCACGGTGGCCCGCAGGAGCGGTTCGGACTGGTGGGTAGGCTCGCTAAACAACGGTGCGGAAAGGAATCTGAAATTGGAATTGGACTTCCTTAGTGAGGGAGACTACCAAGCAACGATCTATACCGATGCAGAGGATGTGGACCGGAATCCAAACCATCTGGACAGACAGGTACGGAAAGTTACAAGGAAGGATATCATTGAACTGAATCTGGCAAAGGATGGAGGAGCGCTATTACATATCAGAAGGTTATAAGGGTGATGTTTATCAGTTGAAATTGTATTTCAATCAGTTGTTAGTTTGTTAGGATAAGAAGATTGTTCCAGGATAATATTTTTAATCAATGGATTTATAACATGAACAGAAGAAATTTTATAAAGAGAGTGGGCCTTTTGGGGGCAGGATATGCGCTGAATAAAAACTTGATGTTTGCGAATTCAGGCGTAGCTTCGACAGCTGCCTCTTTTTCGTCGTTTCCAACAGTAAGGAAGCCTATATCGGAAAGGAACTTCAAAAGTCCTGCCATTGAAAAGGCCATTGCTACTTTTAAACAGAAGGTCAAGAATGAAGAACTGGGCTGGCTGTTTGGGAATTGTTTTCCGAATACGTTGGACACAACCGTTTTTTATTCAGAAAAGGATGGCCGACCGGATACATATGTGATTACCGGTGATATTGATGCCATGTGGTTAAGGGATAGTTCTGCCCAAGTATATCCGTATTTGGATTTCATGTCTGAAGATAAAAACCTGCAAAGACTGATAATTGGCGTTATCAATAAGCAGACCTCCTTTATATTGAAGGATCCGTATGCCAATGCCTTTTATGATGATGATACGAAGTATACAAGATGGAACAGCGACCATACGGAGATGAAACCGGGTATTCATGAGCGTAAATACGAGTTGGATTCGCTTTGCTATCCCATTCGCCTGGCATATGGATACTGGAAAAAGACAAATGATGCTTCTCCTTTCGATGCGCAATGGAAGAAGGCGATAGAAACCGTTTTAAGGGTCTGCAAGGAACAGCAGAGAAAAGATGGTAACGGGCCTTATAGCTTTCGCAGAACTTCGGAATGGGCTATAGATGCTGTTCCTATGGGTGGAGTGGGCTATAAAGTAAATCCGGTCGGATTGATTTGCTCTACTTTCAGGCCTAGTGATGATGCCACTATCTTTCCTTTTCTCGTCCCGTCCAATTTCTTTGCGGTGGCCAGTTTGAGGCAGGCTTCCGAAATGGTTCAAAAGATAACCAAAGACAATGTACTGGCTGATGAACTGTTGGCGTTGAGTAAAGAAGTTTATAATGCTTTGCAGACTTATGCCGTGGTGAATCATCCGAAGTTCGGTAAAATCTATGCTTTTGAAATAGATGGCTTTGGATCGGCTTATCTTAGTGATGATGCCAACGTCCCTAATCTGCTGGCGTTACCCTATCTGGGTGGTGTTGATAGTGATGATGCAATTTATGCCAATACCAGAAGATTCGTGTGGTCGGAATACAATCCTTATTTCTTTAAAGGTTCTTATTTTGAAGGGATAGGAGGACATCATATTGGTACGGACATGATATGGCCGATGAGCCTGATAATGAAAGCCCTGACTGCTCAAGACGATAAAGAGTTACAGCAATGTATCCAGATGCTCCAGAAAACGCATGCCGGTACCGGGTTCATGCACGAGTCATTCCACAAGGATGACCCCAAGAAATTCACAAGGAGCTGGTTTGCATGGGCCAATACATTGTTTGGAGAATTGCTGTGGAAAACATTCAATGAGAAACCATATTTATTGGAATATTAATCATCTAATTAATCAATGTAAACAAAAATTTATGAGAAGAATTACAAAATTCAGTTTGTTACTCTCCCTTGTTCTGGGATTGTACTTTCCTACTGTTTTTGCACAGTCGAACATGACGAACGAAATGTTTGACTTGGCAAAGTTGAAGTCGGGTGTAAAAAACAAAAGAATCTCCAGTACAGATCCTACCGGAGGTAACAGAGATCACTTGGAGCCCTTCAAACCAGGTGAGAAACGCATCATTGCAGACATCAAGGGAACGGGAGTCATCAACCACATTTGGGTGACGATTGCGCCTCCACCTCCCACTTTGAGCAGAAACGACATTATCATTCGCATGTATTGGGACGGCAACGATTATCCTTCGGTAGAGTCTCCCATCGGCCCTTTCTTCGGACAAGGCTGGGATGAGAGATACAACTACGCATCCTTGCCTCTTTCGGCCGGTCCTGAAAACGGTACCGGTCTGTCGTGCTATTTCGCTATGCCTTTCGAGAAGGGCGCACGCATTGAAATTGAGAACCAGAGCGACCGCAACATAGATGCTTTCTACTTCTACGTGGATTATCTGGAGATGGCGAAGCTTCCCAAGGACATGGGCCGCTTTCATGCCTGGTATAACCACAACCTGACTGAAGCACTTCCCGAAGGCGAGACGGAGTGGGGAGTTACCGGTGCCCAGAAGCCGAACACCACCGGCGAACGCAACTATGTGTTCATGGAAACCCAAGGCAAGGGACACTTTGTAGGTATCAATTACTATGTGCATTGTCCCACTCCCATGTGGTATGGCGAAGGTGACGACATGTGGTTCATTGATGGAGAAAAGGTTCCCTCGCTGATAGGTACAGGTACGGAAGACTTCTTCAATACGGCCTGGTGTCCTAAAGAAGCCTTCTCGCATCCTTACTTCGGTTATCCCCGTGTGAACAATGATATAGGCTGGCTGGGTCGTACCCACGTTTACCGATTCTTCATTGAAGATCCCATTTTCTTTGAAAAGAGCCTGAAGGGAACCATCGAACATGGCTCCAACAACAACTTGACGTTGGATTTGTCTACCGTGGCTTATTGGTACCAAGATTCGGCTGTGGCTCTTCCCGAAGCTCCTACAAAGGCACAGCGTGCTCCGAAACCTTTCATCAACCATGTTGATATACATCGTTGGCGGGATGCCTGGCGTAAGTCCAAGGGTAACAAAGCCACTCTGTGGGGCAACGAGTAAACTTTTGTAACGCTCTTTTTTTATACGTTCATAGGCTGATATTTATATCCGGGGTTTTGCCATTATATTGGCAAAACTGTGTCTCTATATTGGCAAAACTGTGCCACTATATTGGCACGACTATGGAAAAATAGTTCTACGGAGCAGCAAATTCAATAAATCATTAATAAAGGTACGAAATGAAGAATATTCCCAAAAAGCAATTTGCGGGCTGGATGCTGATGCTACTGTTGTGCATCAGTATCTCGGCATTTGCCCAGTCGCCTAAGAAGGTGACCGGACGTGTGATGGATGCACAAGGTGAGTTACTCATCGGTGTGAATGTGACGGAGGCGGCAGACCCTTCTAATGGTGTGGTGACGGACATCAACGGTACGTATACGATTACGTTGAAAGGAAATAAACCGTCATTGAAGTTCTCTTATATCGGCTTCAAGGACAAAGTGGTAGCGGTAGGCTCCAAAGGAGTGCTTGATGTAGCTTTGGAAGAAGACGTGGCAGCCCTTGACGAAGTGGTGGTAGTGGGCTTCGGAACGCAGAAGAAAGCTTCTGTGGTCGGCTCCATTACCAATATAGAGCCGGCCAAGCTTGCCGCGGCTCCCAGCCGTTCGCTCAGTAACAACCTGGCGGGTATGGTTCCCGGTGTGATTGCGGTTCAGCGTAGCGGTGACCCTTGGTTCAATAACTCCGACTTCTGGATTCGTGGTATCAGTAGCTTTACTGGCAATACCAATCCGCTGGTATTGGTGGACGGCGTCGAGCGTTCGCTCCACGACATCGACCCTGAAGAAATCGCCTCCTTCTCCGTGTTGAAGGATGCTGCCGCCAGTGCCGTCTATGGTGTGCGCGGTGCCAATGGTGTAGTGATGATTGAGACCAAGCGCGGCAAGATTGGAAAGCCGCAGGTGAACGTCCGCTTCGAACACTCCTTTACGCAACCCATCAAGATACCCGACTACATCGGCAGTGTGAAGTATCTGGAACTGATTAACGAAATGTATGCCGAGCAAGGTAGAGCCCCCTTTGCCAGCGAAGCCACCTTGCTGAACTACAAGAATCAGACCGACCCGGAACTCTATCCCGATGTGAATTGGTGGGACATCATCTCCAAAGACCATGCAGACAACACGAAGGCAAACGTTAGCGTCAACGGTGGTACGGACATCCTTCGCTATGCGTTGGTGGCAGGATATTACAATGAGAACGGTATTATTGAACGCGACAAGAACCAGGAGTGGGACTCTTCCCTGAAGGTGAGCCGATATACGGTACGTTCCAATGTAGATGTGAATGTGACTCCCACTACCTTGTTCCGTGCCAATGTGGGCGTGTTCCTGCAAACCCGTAACGCTCCTCCGGGAGACACGGAAACCAATCAGGGCATTTTCTATCAAGCCATGCGTGTACCTCCTTACGTGCATCCGGCCATCTATGCCGATGGACGCATTCCCCGTGTGATGTACAAGCAGAACCCTTGGGCGTGGGCCACACAGCGTGGATACGAAAAACTAAACCACAATAAGATTGAATCCCTAGTATCGTTGGAACAGGATTTGAAGTTCATCACACCGGGACTGAAGTTCAAGGGAACCTTCTCTTTTGACAAGTTCTCGGCAACTTCCGTGACACGTTCCAAGAATCCCTATTACTACAATCCCGCCACCGCACGCGATGCAGAGGGCAACATCATCACTGATGTGCAGACCACCGGACAAGAGTTCCTGGGCTATGAAAAAGGAGCTAAATGGGGCGATCAGTCCATCTATCTGGAAGGAATGTTCTCGTACAACCGCATTTTCGGCAAAGTGCACGATGTGAACGCCATGTTCCTCTACAACCAGAAGGAGTATGACAATGGTGATGCGCTTCCCTATCGTACCCAAGGCATAGCCGGAAGATTCTCTTATACTTACGACAGCCGCTATGTTGCCGAGCTGAACTTCGGTTACAACGGCTCCGAGAACTTTGCCAAAGGCAAGCGCTTCGGCTTCTTCCCCGCCGTGGCGTTGGGATGGATTGTATCTTCCGAGAAATTCATGGAGCCGGTTTCCGATGTCATCTCCAACTTGAAGCTGAGAGCTACTTGGGGTAAGGCCGGTAACAGTAACATTGGTGGTAACAGACGTTTCGCCTATATTTCTACCATTGTCAATACCGGTTCGTACAGATGGGGTACAGATGCGGAAATCTATCGCCTTGGACGTTCGGAAGGCGAAATCGGTGTGAACAACTTGACATGGGAAACCGTGACCAAGATGAATGCCGGTATCGACTTAGGTCTATGGAATGGTAGCGTGAACCTCGTAGTGGATGTGTTCAAGGAAAAGCGCGATGACATCTTCATGCAGCGTAAGAATGTGCCTGGTTCTGCCGGATTCAACCGCCCTGTTTGGGCCAATTATGGCAAGGTCGAGAATCAGGGATTTGATGTGTCTTTGAATGTCAACCATAAGTTCAATAGCGATTGGGCCATTTCCGCTATGGCAAACTATACCTACGCACACAATAAGGTTGTGGAAATAGACGAACCTGCCGCCATCTTGGGTACATACCGTTCGCAAACTGGTAAACCTGTAGGGCAATTGTTTGGCTTGATAGCGGAAAGGCTCTTTACGGAAGATGATTTCGATGAAAACGGTATGCTTAAGGAAGGAATTCCGGCACAGAAGTTCAGTGATATGAGTAACCTACGTCCCGGTGACATTAAATACAAAGATTTGAACGGGGATGGTGAAGTGACCGCAGTAGATAAAACAGCCATTGGTGGTACACGTATTCCCGAGATTGTCTATGGTTTTGGAGCTACAGTAAGCTATAAGTCGTTCGATTTGGGAGTATTCTTCCAAGGAACAGGTAAAACCTACCAGCTCTTGGGCGGAGAGACCTGGTTGCCGGGTTCTTCCTTAGGTGCTGGTAACATCTATTCGAACATTGACGACCGTTGGACACCTGAAAATCCGAGGCAAGATGTATTCTGGCCCCGTATGGGAGACAAGGCTGTGGCAAACAATGAACAAGCTTCCACATGGTGGTTGCGTGACATGAGTTTCCTGCGCCTGAAGAATCTGGAACTTGGATATACTCTTCCGCAACGTTGGACTACCAAAATTGGCATCCGCGGCTGCCGTTTGTTTGCAAGAGGAACCAATCTGCTGACGTTCTCCAACTTCAAGCTTTGGGACCCCGAACTGGAAACTACCGATGGATTGAGATACCCACAGATGAAATCTGTATCAGTGGGTTTTAGCATCAATTTCAACAATTAATTAAGATACGAAGAAAATGAAAAAATATAAATCTATAGCAAAAGCTGTCTTATTGTCGTGCACCCTGGCATTGACAACGAGTTGCAACGATTTCTTGGACAAGGCTCCCGACGACCAGCTTACCATGGAGATGATTTTCACGGACAAGATAAGGACTGAGGACTGGTTGGCAGGTGTTTATTCATCCATTCCCAGCCCCATGTGGGGGTATTTCAAGGAGCAAGGTTATAACATTATGGGCGATGATATCACTATTCCCCAAGATTGGTCGCCGTATGGATGGAGCAGTGTGTATGCCTACACCACCGGAAACTGGAGTCCTATCTCAACATGGGCCCCCTATTATTGGGTAGAATTGCACAAGCGCATACGTTCCGGCCTTATCTTCTTGCAGGAGGCAAAAGTACTTCCGGAAAAAGACCTGACGGAATCTTATGTCAACCAGATGAAGTACGAAGTCCGCTTCTTGATAGCCTACTATTACTCTTTGATGATTGAGTTGTATGGTGCCATACCGTTTACTCCCGGTGTGCTTGTTGCCGTCGATGCGCCCGAATCGGAGATGATGACGCCCCAAAGACCCTATGCCGAAGTGGTAGATTGGATTGACAAAGAGCTGCTGGAAGTGTCAGAACATCTGCCCGCTGTCTATCCCAATAATACCGATTGGGGCAGGGCCACCTCTATCATGGCTTTGGCAATACGTGCCAAAACACTGTTATTTGCCGCAAGTCCGTTGTTCAATGGCAATCCGGACCTCAAGGACTGGAAGAACTCAGAAGGAGAATTCCTTTTTGATGCCGAAGCCAAACCGGAAAGATGGGAAAAGGCTGCCAAAGCTCATCTCGACTTGATAAAGGCAGCCGAAGCAGCCGGACATAAGCTGTACTATGAATATAATGTGGATGGAAGCATTGACCCCTTCATGTCTTACTATAACATGTCGTTGAAACGCTTCTCAGAAGGTAATAAGGAGATTCTTTTCGGACGCCCCGAAAATGAGAACCTGAACTCCTGGCAGGCTCATCATCTGCCGAAAGGTATCGGTGGAAATGCCGCTATGGGTGTTACTCAGGAACTGGTGGACGCTTTTTATATGAAGAACGGTGAAATGCCTATATTGGGATATAACGAGGATGGTTCGCCCATTATCAACCCGGAATCGGGGTATGTGGAAAACGGATTCTCTACCAATACAGAGTATAGAACCACGAAGTGGCCGGGCGGTGGACCTTCGAACCTTGCCAATAAAGAAACCGGTGTAAGCCCGGTAACAGAAGAAGGTACCTACAACATGTATTGCAACCGGGAGCCTCGCTTCTATGTTTCCGTCATCTATAATGGCGCATGGCTGGGAGTTGATAACCGTCGTGTGAACTTCCTTCAAGGAGGCCGTGATACGGATATGACTTTCGACTCTCCGCAGAACGGTTATAATGTCCGTAAGCGAATCTCTTTGGATGTATTTCCCAGAGATAAAAAGCATGTATATCAGCCGGGTATCTTATACAGAATGGCTGAAGCGTATTTGGGCTATGCGGAAGCATTGAACGAGTCTTCGCCAGCTCCCACTCCCGATGTATATAAGTATGTGAACTTGATTCGTGAACGTGCCGGAATTCCCGCTTTGAAGGAAGGGCTGAGTAAGGAAGAAATGCGTGCCGCCATTCAGCAAGAACGTCGGGTAGAGTTCAATTGTGAAGGTATCCGTTTCCATGACCTCCGTCGTTGGAAGATTGCCGACAAATACCTGGGCGGCAAGCTTTATGGTATGAATCATGACGGTTCTGAGAAGAGCGATGATGTGAACAATTCGAAGGCTTTTTATAAGAGAACTTACTACAAGAGCCGTACCTTCAACAAAAGAATGTATTTATGGCCCGTTCCGCAGGCTCAGATGGACATCAACCCCAATTTGAGACAAGCTCCCGGATATTAATAAATAATTAGAGAACAAGTATGAAATCAATAAAATTCATTTTTTGTACGATGGCGTTAGCGTTTACCACATTGATGTCTTGCTCGGATGATAATGAGGTGGACTTGTCCAATCGTAAGTTTGTCCGTATCGATCAATCGGCAGTTTATGTGGAGATTGACGAGAATGTCACTGTCACCGCTTCCGTTGACACTTTGGCGGGTGATTCCTATCTGTTGAAATGGAGCGTGCTCGATTCCGATGTAGCGACCATTGAAGGTGTAGAAAACAACGCAGCCGTCATTACGCCTATTGCCGTTGGAAAAACGGTTATCAAGGTAGAGACAGCCGATGGCAAGTTGTGCTACTTTAGTGACTTGACTGTTACCAAGACTCCTAAGACGTGTTACATTGACTTTGGTGTCATTGATTCTCCGGCTCCGTTTAACAACTATAGGAATCCCAGAGACCCCGGATTGGTAAATATGCTCGACCATAGAGGTCGTCCTACTACTTTCGGCATCGAGGTGGACAAACCGTTTTCCGGAAAATTGGCTCGCGGTTTGAATAATAATTTGGGTCTTCCAAAAACAGCTTCTGAGGATATGTTTTTCAGCGACGGTATTAAGATTCCGCTCAGTGGATTTAAGGTGACAGGTCTCTCTCAAGGAACAAAATATACGTTCAGTTTCTATGCTCACATCAATGACCGTGGAACTGAAACCGAGTTCCATGTAATCGGAAAGAACGATGGCGTTGCTTATTTGGTTAATGACTATAATTTAGATAGAACGGTAGAGATTAAGGGTATTGAGCCTAATGACGAAGGTGTTGTTTATATCGAGATGAAACCGGGCCCGAACAATGTACAATGGGCCAAATTCTTTGGCGTAAATACCATGGTACTTTCAGAAGAGGAGAATTGATGTGGTTTTATAGACCATAATCCTTTCTATTGAAATAATACTGTCAGTGAGGAGAGATACCGTTTAAACAGGCATTCTCTCCTTGCCTTTTTAAAAAACATATAGTAAAATAGTTTATGAAAATTAATTTGAAAGAAGTTTCTGTTTTCTTGTCTGCCATTCTATTGGCAGGCTCGTATGCCGTGGCTCAGAACCCATACAGATGGACGGATGAGCTGGAGTTATTGAAAAGAGTGGATAAATTGCCGGAGTATCGCACTGGCTCTTATGTGGAGCAGTTCTCGAGTTACGACCGTACCGGAGGCAATGATGATGGTTTTGCGGGTACTTATTCTTTCCTTCGTAAGGAAGGTGATAAGTTGGTGATTGCTGAGATGGAAGGCCCCGGAGTCATCAACCGAATCTGGACTCCTACACCGACGGACAATATGCTCTATTTCTATTTTGATGGACAGAAAGAGCCCGGTCTGAAAATAAAGTTCTCGGATTTGTTTTCCGGTAAGGTTTATCCGTTTACAAAGCCCGTTTGTGGTAATGAAATCGGTGGTTTTTATTGTTATCTGCCCATTACGTACAAAAAGTCCTGCAAAATTGTTTTCGATGGACCTAAATTGGAATTCATTCAGATACAATACCGTAACTTGCCGGAAAAGAAGGTGGAAACCTATACCGGTGAATTCTCACAGCAGGATAAGGATTTGTTGGCTGAGGTGAATAGAATATGGGCTGACTTGTCTCCTGCTGTAACGAATTATACCTTTGGAAAATCAGCTGGTGTACAGACGGAAGAAAAGGTATTTACACTGAGTCCGGGAGAAGAAGTTTCTTTCTTTGAGATGGCAGAACCGGGACGTATTGTAGGTATGTCGATTGATGGCGGAACATCTTTCGAAGGTTTATACAAAGATGTGATTCTTTCAGCTAAATGGGATAATGAGAAGGTGGAGGCTATTTATGCCCCCGTTGCTGATTTTTTTGGATATGCCTATGGAAAAGGAGCAATGCGGAGTATCTTAATGGGTAAGCAAGGTACTTCCAACTACTGCTATCTGCCAATGCCTTTTGACAAGTCAGCTTCTATGAAGATGATTTATAAAAAGAGAGAAGGTATTCAGCAATCTCCTATTTCTGTAAACGTTAAAGTGTACTATAACAGTAATAAGCGTAATGTGAAGGAAGAGGGTAAGTTCTATTCTGTATGGCGTAGAGAGAAAACTCCTCTCGGCATTTTCCATAAGTTTGCTGCACAAAAAGGAAAAGGACATTATGTAGGAACCATCCATCAGGCACAAGGCCTGCGTCCGGGAATGACCTTGTTCTTCGAAGGGGATGACAGCACTTACGTAGATAATAAAATGCGTCTGCACGGCACTGGCTCCGAAGACTATTACAACGGTGGCTGGTATGCTTTATTGGATCGTTGGGACAGAGGAAACAGCCTCCCCCTCCATGGTTGCCTGGATTATTCGCTTCCGATGGCCAGAACCGGTGGATACCGTTTCTTCTTGGCCGACAAAATGTCCTATGAGAAGGAAATCTATCATGGAATGGAACATGGTGAAGTAAAAAATAATTTCCCGGTAGATTATACATCTGTTGGATTCTTCTATGCAGCCCAGCCATTGCAAGGCAGAGAAGAGCCTACTGCTGAATTACGCACTGTATATCAGCCGACAGAACATATCTATTTCCCTCAACTGATGCAGCTGAGTCTTGGTGGAGGTGTCCAGGTAACAAATGAGCGTGGAATCCGTATGACCACCCAGCATGGAGGAGTAGTGCGCATCATGCTGAACGATGTGCCCGAAGGAAAATATAAAGTGCTGATAAACTATTTTGAGAAACCGAATGGTGCCGACTTCCAGGTTTGGCAACGCCAGAAGCAACTGTCCGGATGGATCTCTACTAAGAAGGACAAAGAAGTGTCTAAAGACAGAGTACATGTAGGAGACATCAATTTGACGGAACAAACCAATTCAGTCACTTTCCATGTGAGAAATAATAACGGTGGGGACCAGTTTGAACTGGGACTGATTATCCTGGAAAGAATAAAGGAATAGATGTGGGAATGTGTACTTGTATATGGAATTGATAAGAATGAGAACTAAACAAATTTTACTGTTCGGGCTTGTTACCTGTAGTTTGACGGGCAATATGGCTTGTAAGGATGCTGATAGTGAAAAAACGCTGTGTATTGATAATGTACGTATGATATCCCGTGTCACGGGTGATCCTTTGCCGGGAGATACATTGCTGAATCCCAATAATACCGGACCTGACTTTGATGTATATGGAACGGATTTGGGGTTAATGTGGCATATGGATGGAAACCGTGTGGGCATGTTTTTCGGAGATACCAGTGGAGAAGGTTTTGTCGTGAATAAAAATGGTGGCAATGGTTCCAACTGGCGTTCCAACGTACTGGCTTTTTCATCGGATACAGAGCTTACAGACGGTCTTAAAATAGATTCAATGCTGCTTGATGCCGATGGTAAGGCGCTTGAGGTATGTGCGGGCGGTAAGACGAATCCGGAGGTATACCAGACTTCCATCCCTACGAGTGCTATTCGGGCCGGTAAAACGGATTGTGTCCATATTATGAACATCTATGATTGGGGAGCGCCTCATGGACGCTGGCTTACCAATTTTTCTTCTGTCTATACTTCCAATGATGACGGTCGGACATGGGAGCGGCGTGAAGAGGTGACTTTTTCTCCCGACAGTCATTTCTCGCAAGTGGCTTATGCCAAATGTGACGGATGGATTTATATGCTCGGCACACAGGCCGGACGTGGTGATGCTGCGTATCTGGCGCGTTTCCTTGAGAAAGATCTTCTGGATATGAAGGCCTATGAATACTGGAACGGTGAAAGTAAAGAGTGGATACGTGGAAATGAGGCTGCTGCTACTCCGGTATTGAGAGGTCCCGTAGGAGAAGCGTCGCTGATATGGCACAAGAAGTTTAAGCGTTGGATTCTGACTTATAATTATGATCCGAATCATGACGAGAATCCTTTGACCAAAAGGCATGCCATTCTTTATTGTACATCGAAGGATCTCGTCCAGTGGAGCGAGCCGAAAGTATTGGCGGAAGCGGACAGATATCCAGCTTTGTATTGCGCTTACATACATCCGTTGAAAGACAATGATGACCAGCTTTGGTTCATCATGTCCATGTGGGGGCCATACAATGCTTTCCTGATGTGTGCCGATATGAAGCTGGAATAATAATCACTTGACTTGAATTGGATATGAAGCTTAGGAATTTATTTTTATTAATAGCTCTCTCGTTACCGGTTTGCTTGTCTGCACAGACAAGCAAACAAATCTATCTGCAACGAGCCGATTCTTTGCTTCAGCAGATACTTACTCTCTATAAAGTGGAGAAGTATGGCCTGCTGACGGAAACTTATCCAAGAAACCCGGAGCAGAGAATTACATATACGGCCAATACCGGCGCTGTTGTTAACCAGCAGGAGGTCTCTTTCTTGTGGCCTTATTCAGCCTTGGTATCCGGTTGTGTTTCTTTGTATAAGGTTTCCGGGCAAAAGAAGTACAGAAAACTGATGGACCGGCAGATAAAGCCGGGACTGGACCTTTATTGGGACTCTACCCGGATTCCCCATTGTTACCAGTCGTATCCGGCTTTTGCAGGTCATAATGATCGTTATTACGATGACAATGACTGGGTGGCCATTGATTTCTGTGATTACTATGAACGGACTGGTGACAAGGAGTATCTGGAAAAAGCCATCCAGCTGCATGACTATATTTATTCCGGATGGTCCGAAGAGTTGGGGGGAGGAATCTATTGGTGCGAACAGAAGAAAGAATCAAAAAACACTTGTTCGAATGCTCCGGCTACTGTTCTTTGTATGAAGCTGTTTAAGTTGACTAAGGATGCAAAATACCTTGAGCAAGCTAAGAAGACCTATCAATGGACCCGTGACAATCTTTGTGACCCTTCTGACTTTGTATATTGGGACAACAAGAATTTGCAGGGAAAAGTGGATCCGGCCAAATATACTTATAACAGCGGGCAGATGATTCAGGCCGGTGTACTTCTCTATCAGGTAACTGGAGAGAAGCATTACTTGAAGGAAGCGCAGCAGACAGCCGAGGGTGCCTGCCGTTTCTTTCTGAAGGTACAGCCTATCGCAACAGGAGAGATGAAATTCTTCCCGGGAACTCCTTGGTTTAATGTAATCTTGTTCAGAGGTTTGAAGGCGCTATATCTGGTGGATAGGAATGAGGCGTACATAAAGACCATGATTGAGAATGCGGATTATGCCTGGAACTATACGCGTGATGAGAATGGCTTGTTTAGTAATGATTGGTCGGGAAACAGAAAAGAGCAGTTCAAGAGTCTACTGGAGAATGCCTGTATGATTGAGCTTTTCGCCGAGATCAGCGAATTGCAATGAATAAAACCTTTAAACACAATAAACAATAAATAAACAGAAAATGAAAAGACAGATTGCAGTATTGGTATCCGCCTTGCTAATGGGTGGCGGTACCTATGCTCAGAATGGTGCTCAGGCGCAAAGACCGAAAGCCTACATGGTGTCTGATGCACATTTGGACACACAGTGGAACTGGGATATCTAGACCACAATAAAGGATTATGTATGGAACACGATCAGTCAGAATTTGTTTCTGCTGAAGCAGTATCCGGAATACATCTTTAATTTTGAAGGTGCGGTCAAGTATGCCTGGATGAAGGAATATTATCCGGCGCAATACGAAGAGATGAAGAAATTCATAGAGAGCGGTCGTTGGCATATCAGTGGAGCCAGCTGGGATGCCACTGATACGCTGGTTCCTTCCATAGAGTCTGCGATTCGTAACATCATGCTCGGCCAGGATTATTACCGGAAGGAATTCGGTGTGGAGAGCACGGACATTTTCTTGCCAGACTGTTTCGGTTTTGGCTGGACACTTCCTGCCATTGCGTCCCATTGCGGACTGATCGGCTTCTCCTCCCAGAAGTTGCAGTGGCGCAACAAACCGTTCTACGGTAACGACAAATATCCTTTCACTGTCGGCTTATGGCAAGGTATAGACGGCTCTACCATCATGATGACCCATGGATATGATTATAACCAACGTTTTGAGGACGGGGACCTGTCGGAAAACAAGGACTTGTTGGAATTGACCGGCCACTCTCCGCTTCACATGGTCTACCGCTATTACGGTACGGGAGACATAGGCGGTTCACCTACATTGGAGTCTGTACGTGCCGTAGAGAAAGGCTTGCAAGGCAATGGTCCGTTGCAGATTGTCAGTGCCACGAGTGACCGGATATATAAAGACTTCCAGCCTTACGCAAGCCATCCGGAACTGCCCAAGTTCAACGGTGAACTGTTGATGGATGTTCACGGTACCGGATGTTATACTTCCCAGGCTGCCATGAAGCTGTACAACCGTCAGAATGAGCTTTTGGGGGATGCAGCGGAACGCTCTTCCGTTGTAGCCGAATGGCTGAACCAGGCTTCCTATCCCGGAGCTGCATTGACTGAGAACTGGCAGCGTTTCATTTTCCATCAGTTCCATGATGACCTTACGGGAACAAGTATACCGCGGGCTTATGAATTCTCATGGAATGACGAGTTGATTTCCCTCAAGCAGTTCTCCGGTATTCTTACTTCCTCCATTGACGCTGTGGCAAGAAAGATGGATACCAGGGTGAAAGGGATACCGGTGGTGCTTTACAATGCGCTTGGATTCCAGGTTTCCGATGTGGCAGAGGTAGAACTTGCCTTGCCAAAGAAACCGAAAGGGATTACCGTATATGATATGAATGGCCGGAAAGTGGCCGCCCAATTGCTGTCCTATGCTGACGGTAAAGCCAGACTCTTGATAGAGGCTATTGTGCCCGCTACCGGTTATGCGGTATATGATGTCCGTACTTCTGGTCCGTCGGCTGACACCCGGGTATCTGTGGATTCCAATGCATTGGAGAATTCCATTTATAAGATAACGCTGGATACAAAGGGTGATATCGTTTCGTTGTTTGACAAGAAGAACGGCAAGGAGCTGGTGAAACCCGGTAAATCCATTCGTCTGGCACTCTTCACGCAGAACAAGTCCTACATGTGGCCTGCTTGGGAGATCTTGAAGGAGACTATAGACCGGGAACCGGTTTCCATCACAGAGGATGTGAAGATGACACTGGTGGAGGATGGTGAGCTGCGCAAGTCACTCTGCATCGAGAAACGTTATGGAGAGTCACTCTTCAAGCAGTACATCCGTTTGTATGAGGGTAGCCGTGCCGACCGCATAGACTTTTACAATGAGGTGGACTGGCAGTTGTCCAATGCTTTATTGAAGGCCGAATTTCCTTTGAACATGGCAAATACGGAAGCCACCTACGATTTGGGACTTGGAAGTGTGAGGCGGGGCAACAATACGGAGACTGCCTACGAAGTCTATGCACAGTATTGGGCCGATTTGACTGACCGTAGTGGAAACTATGGCGTGTCTGTCTTGAATGACAGCAAATACGGCTGGGACAAGCCGGACGACAACACCCTCCGCCTGACCCTGCTGCATACCCCCGAAACAGACAAGGATTATGCTTACCAGAACCGCCAGGACTTCGGGCATCATTGCTTTACATACAGTCTGGTGGGTCATGCCGGTGGACTTGACAAGGCTGTCACCATAGAGAAGGCGGAGATATTGAACCAGAAGCTGAAAGCTTTCCGTACCGATAAACATAGGGGTACATTGGGTAAGGAGTTCTCTTTCGTCTCTTCCAATAACCGTAATGTCATTATCAAGGCATTGAAGAAAGCCGAGAACTCGGATGAGTATGTAGTGCGTGTCTATGAGATAGGCGGTGAGAAGGTGCAGGATGCGGTACTTTCTTTTGCAGGCGAAATTGCCAGTGCCTACGAAGCGGATGGCACTGAAAAGAGTATCGGTTCGGCCGAATTCAGTGGAAACGGGCTGTCTGTAAGTATAAAGCCTTATTCTATAAAGACATTCAAGGTACGTTTGAAGTCATCGGGCGAGGACGCTTATCAATTGCAGTATGCCTCTTTACCGTTGTCCTATAACTGTAAATGTTCCTCATTCAACGAGTTCCGCGGTGAAGCTGATTTTGAGTCGGGTTATTCGTTTGCGGCAGAACTGTTGCCCGAATCCCTGACTGTAAACGGGATTCCTTTCCAGCTCGGCGAGAAAGATGCCGCCAACGGAATGACGTGCAATGGTGATACTATTGTTCTACCGGAAGGTAAAAAGTATAATAAACTGTATTTTCTGGCTGCCGCTACGGACGGGGACTATGCCGCCACTTTCCGGTGCGGAGGGAACAAGAGTGAGGTCATTGTACCTTCCTATACCGGATTTGTCGGACAGTGGGGACATTCGGGACATACCAAAGGTTATCTGAAGGATGCCGAAGTGGCTTATGTGGGAACTCACCGCCACTCTCCTACAGCCGATGAGGCCTATGAGTTTACCTAATATGTTCAAGTTCGGTGTCGATATTCCGGCAGGTGCTGCCAGCCTTATACTTCCGAAGAATGAAAAGGTTGTTCTTTTTGCTGCCACATTGGTGGAGGAAACTCTGAACCCCGTCCAGGTTGCCACTAGCTTGTTCCATACAGCCATCCGTGACAATGAGATGGAGTTGAACAGTGTGGAGGTGGAAAAAGAAAACCTGTTGAAGGGTGCGAAGATTATCGCCTATTCCGGCTATTTTAATGATAATGAGAAGCCCGAACGTATCGTTGACGGGGATGTCGATACCAAATGGTGTGAAGTGGGAAGTGTGTTGAATTATGTGGATTTTGATTTGGGTGAGGCGAAAACTGTGAGCGGTTGGAAACTGGTGAATGCAGGCCGTGAGGACAAAGGGTACATTACTTCCGCTTGCTTCCTGCAAGGCAGAAACAGCCAGACTGAAGAATGGAAGACACTTGACAATATAGATGGAAACCGGCAGAATGTCGTATCACGTATGATTGACACTCCGGCGCAGGTACGCTATGTACGCTTGATGATAACCCGTCCTATGCAGCATGCAGGAGGAAAGGTGTTACGCATCAATGAGATGGAGATTTACTAAAATAATCGGTTATGATGAAAAAACTAGTTTTTGTAATTCAGTTGATATTTCTCTATAGCGGTTTGGCTATGGCCGACCCGGTTATCTCTCTTAAGACATTGTTGCATGAGATGACAGACCGTTCCGTGCTGGCGCGTTGGCCCGAAAATGCCTATACGTGTAAGCAGTTCAGCAGCTACGACCGTAGTTCGCATAACATGACGGATAAGCGTGCCTGGTTTGGTAATTTCGACCAAGGACAGTTTATCCGCCAGGAAGAGAACGGAGGGAGGACGGAATATGTGATGATGGATGCCGAAGGCCCCGGTGCCATAGTTCGTTTCTGGATGACTTTCTCCGGCATAAATCGGGGACAAGGGACTCTGCGTATCTACATAGACAATGAGGAAAAACCGGTAATTGAAGGCAATGTACGTGATATATTGAGCGGACAAGTCCTTTGTGGAGAACCTCTTTCAACTTCAGTACCCGATGAGGCTCCGATGGAAGAAAGAGGGCATAATTTATATTTGCCCATACCTTATGCCAAGCGGTGCAAGGTGACTATCGAATCGCCGGACTTGAAGATTACTCCGGAGGGGAAAATTGAGAGTAAGACCATTGTATACTATGCTATCAATTACCGCACTTATACTTCTCCGGTCAAGGTGATTTCTTTCTCGGCCAAAGAGTTGAAGAAGAATGCCCGGCTGATAGCTGCTGTCAATAAGAAGCTGTCGGAAGGAACACCTGGTATTGATACTCCGCTTGCGGGAAGAGAAAGTACGCTCAATCTGGCGGCTTCTCTGGCTCCGGGTGAAAGCCGTAGTTTTACGATTGACGGCTCTCGTGCCATTCGTCGTCTTTCGATGCGGATTGATGCCGATGACCGTCGCCAAGCACTTCGCTCTACGGTCTTGTCCATTGCCTTTGATGGGGAACTAACTGTCTGGGCTCCGGTCGGTGAGTTTTTTGGGGTAGGCTATTATCCCGTTGCAACTGGTACGTGGTATACGCGGGCCGTGCAGGATGATGTGATGAGTGCATGGTGGGTGATGCCTTTCGAGCGGAACTGTACGATTACCTTGACCAATTATGGGGAACAGCCGGTGGAGATATCCAAGGCTGCTGCAGTTAGTGGAAAGTGGCAGTGGGATGAGCGCTCCATGCACTTTGGTACCACATGGCAGCAGTTTACGCATATCCATGCCCGGGGCGATGAGTTTGCCCAGGACCTTACGTTTGCCGATCTTAAAGGTAGGGGCGTGTATGTGGGAGATGCGGTTACTGTCTATAACCCCAACTTGGGTTGGTGGGGAGAAGGAGATGAAAAGGTGTATGTGGACGGTGAAACCTTTCCGTCACACTTTGGAACGGGTACAGAAGATTATTATGGCTATGCCTGGGGGCGCTATGAACCGTGGATAAACCATCCTTTTGTTGCCCAACCCATAGGAGATGGTTGTTATGCTCACATAGGTTTGGCGCAGAATACCCGTGTTCGTAGTTTGGATGCGATTCCGTTTACCCGGAGCCTGCGCTTTGACATGGAGTTATTCGATTGGTCGAATATACACCTTAATTATGCTCCGATAACCTTCTGGTATATGCTTCCCGGAGGCGAAATACAGCCAAAACCCTTTGTGAGCGATGTACGCGAACGGGTTGCCAACCAACCGTCAGATATTTTCGGTTCAGGGATGAGTCTGGTTGTGGAGGGCGAAGTCATGCAGCCTCGTCCGGGGCATATGGGGTCCGTTGAATTGCAGACCAACTTCCACCCCTTGTGGAGTGAGGGTATGCAGCTCTACTGGAAAGAGTTTAAATCGGGAGATAAGCTGTCATTGGTTTTTGACAGTGAAGTGGAAGGAACTTATTATGCGAAAATACAGTTCACTGTGGCGCCTGATTATGGTACATTTGCCCTTCGTGTAAATGATAAGGTGATTACTCCGGAAGTCAGTCTGACCAATGGAGAAGTGTCTCTGCTTTTGGTGAATCTTGGGCGGGTCAATTTGAAAAAAGGAAAGAATGAGTTGCAGATTGAGTCGATTGCACTGGCTCCGGGACATGATACCGGTTTCTTTGGGATTGATAAGTTGACTCTTCGCAAATAATTCTGTAGACGTCTCTATCGCAGGGATTGTACTTGTATGGATAGCTTTGGATAAATAAAAGTCCAAGGCTATCTTTTTTGTATCAGTTCTTTTTCTATGATAAAATGCTATCTTTGTCCTCAAAATAATAGGTAAGATGAAACTTCGTTCACTCTATATCCTTTCTATTGTAGGGCTGCTACTGGTAATTGTGGTGCAGATTGGTGGTATGATGTATGCTTACGACAATACCAAGAAAGAGGCGGAACGCGCACTGAACGAATGTTTTCGTCTGGCTTTTATCGAAACGGTGGACAACGAGATTAATAATTTACCGTTTCCTGACATGACTATCCCTTTTTACTCGTATCTATCCAAAGACAGTATCAGGTCTTTCGAAGATGAGATGTTTTTAAACTATCAGCAGGCAGCTTCCTTTCTCGAAGATGTATATCATGTCGCCATTCCATTAGATGTGATGGCGAGGTTGGTAGAGAAGAAACTGAAATGGAAAAATATAGACCGGACTGTAAATATCCGTCCTGCGACGGACAGAAGCAAGCGTTCGGTATATGTACGGTTCAAGTCTGTTCTTTCGGAAAAAGCCTGGTTGAATGAGAAGAAAGGAGAGGCCATTGAAGCTGTCATGTTTTCTCCTTTTATACCGCTTGTCAAGGATATAGTCTTTTTGTTCCTTCCTACGCTTCTCTTGGTTGTTTTTCTGGTGTACAGTTGGGCCAGGCAAATGGATTCCATACTTAAACAAGGTAATGATATTGAGAAGCAGCGGTCTGCTTTTTATGTGCTGGCAGAGAAGATGAGGTTGCCGATAGGTGAGGTACGTAGTCAGATATCGGAGAGCCGGTGGGCAGATATAGAAGCCTCGGGGCAACATTTGCTGGACATGACAGAACATACGCTTACGGGAGCTAAGCAAAGCGAACGGCAGCGGCAGGTGCGCAAGCAATATTCTTTTAAAGTCTTTTCGATTGTCGGGTTGATTGCCGGCTGTCTGCTGATGGTAGTCTGGTTTGTCTATCTGTACCGTGCTTCTTTCAAAGAAACTGCCTATCAGGTAAATGATTGTTTTGAAGCAGCTTTTTATGACGAGGTCTTGAAACGCCGCCTTTCTTTGCTCTACGAACAGACTGATAGGGATGGAAAGGATGAATGGGAAGAGAGTGTTGAATCGCCTTTTGCAAAGGAGCAAAGGGAATTTCTGGAGAAAGAGCAGTCGAAGTATAAGGTGAACCGCTTTGGAGTGGTACATATGTACAATCCGGTCGATTTGAATTATCGACTACGCTCTGCTTTGATTATGCAGCGCAGCATCAATGAAAGCGGAATGGAACTTCCTCTCTCCGTGCAGTACCTCGATTCTGCTTTTGCTTCCAGGTTGGAAGCCTTGGGAATGACCTATAAGAGTGGTATCCGCCAGTACTACGCTCCCTCCGATAGTACAGTGGTGGAAGCAGGATATGCCTCGGCAAAATATCAGGATATTTCTTCCCGGTTTATACCGTTGAAGGAGGACAGCATCCTTTGTATACAAGGTGTGGTGAAGAATCCGTATCGCTACGTCATAAGTTCCGTATGGTATCTGTTTCTGCCTCTTTGGGTGATGTTTTTGGTGGTGTTGGACTGTATTCTCGGCCAGGTGAAAGTTTTGCGTACACAGCGGCATTTGGAGCAATTCCAGAAGGATTTTACTTATGCTATGATACACGACATGAAGTCTCCTCTGAGTTCCATCCTGATGGGAGCTCATATTCTGAATAGCGGCAAATTGTCCGGTAAGCCCGGAAAAGAAGAGAAATACCGGCAGGCGATGATGGAAGAGTGTGAGCATCTGCTTACCCTTTCCAATCGTGTACTGGTACTTACCAAGCTGGATGAGGGACATTTGGAACTCCATCAGGAAGAGGTGCCTTTGCGGCCTTTACTTGATGATATGATTGCCAAAATTTCTCTGAAAACCAGCAAAAGGGTAGAATTTACGACCGTTTATCATCGTTGTGAAATGGTGTATGCCGATGCCTTCTGTTTGCGTGAAGTGTTGGGCAATCTGCTGGACAATGCCATTAAATATTCCCATGAAGAGGTAAAGATAGATATTATTTGCGAATCGGAGAAAGGCTTCTGCAAGATAAAGGTGTGTGACAACGGATTGGGTATTCCCTTAAAAGACCAGTCTCTTATCTTCAACCGTTTTGAACGTTCTGCAGCAGTCGGGCGAAGTGGAAGGGGCGGTGCTGCAGGTTTTGGTCTGGGCCTGAATTATGTACAGCAGGTGATGCTGGCACATGGCGGCAGGGTAGAAGTGGAAAGTGAAGAGGGGTGCTTCAGTGAATTTACACTCTACTTTCCTATTGAGACTGTATAAATTTACCACACGTGGAGATTCAATCCTTCTGATTTGTCAGTAATATAGGAGTCTCCGCCGAATGAGCGTAATTGCCAGAGGATGTAAAGGTCGTCGAAACTCATGACAGCCAGTAATATTCCAAATCGTGTGACATCATAATTGCCACTTGTCATACCATATATAAGGGGCAATATACCCAGTAGCAGGAAGGGCAGCAGGCATGTGGTGCGATATTGCCACATGCGTATCGGCGAAAACAATCTGAACAACAGTTTATGTAGGAATAGATTTACCAGGACAGCTGCCAATATACACATGAAGAATCTGACCAGCGATAGATGGCTGGTTGTTTCTCCATGTATCGACTGAAACAGAATCAGCATTGGTACTGCAAATACTATGGCAGCTATGATGCCGTATTTATTAATCCTCTTGCCCGAAACTACTATCTCTGTCCCTTTTCGGCTTTTTGTTATTGAAATATCTGCTTTCATAGTGTGGATTTTTTGTATTGATGTTGCAAAGGTAGAGTGGGGCACATGCTTCATAAGTTATCGCTACGTTAATATTAGGTTAAGAGGCGTTGTTTTCCTCGTTTATTTTATAGCAATATGACTGTTGCATTCATTCTTTTCCTTATTTTTGCAATATATAATAAACGCATTATGATAAAGTTATTGTTGGTAGAAGACGATGCAAGCTTGAGATATATAGTTCAGGGAGGGTTGGAAGATATGATAGGCGGTTATGAAGTGATTACTGCCGCCAATGGCGAGGAGGGCTTGAAACAGTGGAAAGAACAACATCCTGATGTGATAGTATCTGATATAGAAATGCCCGTTATGAACGGTTACGAGATGGTGAAGCGTATCCGCGAGACAGATGGGGAAACTCCGATTCTGTTCTCCTCTGCCCTGATATCTCCTAAAGATGTGGTAAAAGGTTATGAAATCGGTGCCAATAACTATATAAAGAAACCGTTCATTCCCGAAGAACTGGATGCACATGTCCACGCCTTATTGAAGCTTTCCAAAGGCAAAAAATCGAAAGACACGAGTCAATGCTACAAGATAGGCAAGGAATATGTGTTGGATGCCACACATGCCACTTTGAAACATGCTTCGGGTGTAAACAAGACTTTGACTGTGCGCGAGACAGGTTTGTTGCAGATGCTTTGTGAGAAGCGGGGAGACGTTATCCGCCGGGAAGCTATCTTGGATAAATTCTGGAATACGGAAGATGATTACTTTGCTTCCCGCAGCCTGGATGTATTTGTGACGAGACTTCGGAAATTTCTTTCGGAAGACGAGTCGGTAACCATTAAAACAGTGAAAGGAGTAGGATTGATACTGATAGAAAATTAATAATGTATCCTTCTATATTGCAATAATTTAGCAGTACATGTACTGTTCTTCTGGTTTATTTTCGTTATTTTTGTATAGCAGTATTATATGAATATAAAGAAGGAGGGTATATGCGTATAAAACGGAAAGTCAGTATCTCTTGTCTTGGTGGTCGTTTGGGAATCTGCCTGCTGTTGGCTTTTGTGCCGCAATTGCTTTTTGCGCAGGAAGACAGTGTACGTTTCATTCGTGACAGTATACAGATACAGCCGGAATTCAATGAATCTCTATTCTCTCCTTTTGAGCTTCCTTCTGAAAACTCTGCCCCTTCTTCCATGTTTCATCCGGAGCACTCCTATTCCCTGCCCGATTTTTCACTGAAAGAGTCTCTTCGTCTGCCTTATCAGACCAATCCTTCCCTGCTATTTCGGGGAGATTACAGTACAAGCGGTGTATTAAGACAGTTTCCTCACGGTATGTTATTCGGTTCCGGTGGGCAGACCAGCGTATCGGGTATCGGACGTTTCAACAATGCTTCCCTGGGATATCAGCATGCCTTTAACCAAAGGCTGACGCTCCAGCTTGGCGTAGATGCCATGAAGATAAATATGATTCATTCCACCGGGCAGGCTTTCAATACTTCGGGAGCTTTGCGGTATCAGGCTTCGGACCGTGTAGCTTTTAAGGTTTTCGGTTCGTATGCCATAGGAAATACTTACGGGATGGATACCCACCGCTACGGTGCCACCATGTCTCTGGATATGTCCGAACGTTTTGGTATGGAAGTTGGAGTACAACGTTATTACGATGCTTATCGCGGTCGTTGGGAGACGGTTCCCGTTGTGATTCCCTATTATAATTTCGACAAGTTTAAATTAAGTCTGGATGTAGGTGGAATCTTGTATGAGATTCTGCGTAACACCGTCTTTGATAATAGAGGGGGCAGTGGCGGAGCGACTATTGCCCCACCACGTTTTCAGATGCCGCCATTGAGATAAGATAAGTATAAATCAGCTTTTCGTAGAGATTATCTCATTTTCGGAACGATATACCATAAATTTCCCGTTAGTTCTGATATCGGACAAATTACTACTGTTACATAATATTGCTGCCAATGTAGAAATACTTTCAATGCAAAAGAGCCAAGTATCGTGAGGTGACACACCTTTGATACTTGGCTCTTTTTCGCTGAGGAAATGTATTATTGTTTCTCTGTTATCAGTCCGACAGCATAATTCAGCACTGTATCTTCATCCTTCATGAAATCTGCTACGGTTTGGGATACTTGATGATGGGGCGGTATGCCTATACCTTCCATGGGGAAACCTTTAGAAGAGACGTCCGGCTGGCGGGTAGGGATACGGAAATAGGTCCGCTGTTTGGTACAGAAAGGACGGGGGCCATTGCCGGTATCCCCTCCGGTAGCTTCGCCGATGAGGGTGACATTTCCGCTTTCCTTCATGTCGAGTGTGAAGCTCTCGGCAGCAGAGAGCGTATATGTGTCGGTCAGCAGATAGATTTTACCCTTATAGGCGTCGGCTTCGGGCTGCATGAAGTAGTTCTTGCTGACGCAGTGTGGTTGTGTTTCGCGGATGAAGTACTTGCAGATGTTTACTCCATTCATGCTGTTTCCTCCTCCGTTTCTACGTACGTCTATAATGAGGTATGGTAAATCCTTGACTTTGGGATAGACCGCCTTGAAATCTTCCATGACGGGGTTCATCATGGTTTTGATGGTAAGGTAACCAATGCTGTCTTGTAATATCCTGCTCTTCACCGTTTGTTCTTCGTTATCCGGAAAATAGTCCCTTTGTTTCAAGGGAAGGGTGACGGTCAGAGTATCGCCCCCTCTCAGCAGTGTATAGTTTCTTAGGGTGTCTGCATAACTACGGAACGCATCATAGGCTGTACGGAGCCGTCTGTGGGGGACGGTAGATGCTTCGGTATATTTTTCGTTCTGTTCAATCCATTGTTTATAGGGGAGTCCGTTGATAGCTATAATTCGGTCTTTGTCCTGGAAGCCGTATTCTGTCAGATAGTCACTGGGTTTGTCAACGAACAAGGAATCCTCTATAAAGGCTACGCGCTGATTGGCTGTGTACCTCTTGTAGCAGGTAATGGCGTGGGCGCATTGTAAGGCAGAGATGTATTCCTGCACTATCAGTCCGTAGTCTGTGGTGGTCTGCGCCTGGCGAACGCGGGCGTCACAAGCTTGATACAATGAATCCATATTCAGATGCTTGGCTTGGTATAATGAATAATTCTCCATGACAATCTGGTGTATTTCTTTGAAATCTTCTTCAAACTGCGAGGGGGGTAACGGTAGTTCCGCGATGTAGAAGTTTTCTACATCAATCTGCTTGTCATTATAGAAATAGTTGGCATAAACATACAAACCACACCAAATGGTTGCCAGTACAGCCATTACGATGACTATTACTTTTGAAATTTTTTTCAGAATCTTCATGTTTTATAGAGTTTAGTCGATATTTGCTTTTTCGGTAAAAATAGTAATAATTTTTGTTAATCTTATTTTTCTAACTCCTTATTTGCCAATAATGGTAACATGGAGGTAACTAACTGAGCTTCAAGTGCCTTCTTGTACGATGTCTGGTAGTTGGCTAACTTTGCAGCCGTAAATCAAAACATACTAAGGAGAAGTGATTATGAAGAACTATCAAAAAGTAAATGTGCCCGCAGGCGAGGCACGTGTCGAGTTGCACGATTCATTGAATCTGACTGGTGCAGAAGTATCTATCAGCAATTTGCCGGCTGGTGCAGGAGTACCTTTTGTGCATTCGCACAAGCAAAATGAAGAAATTTATGCCGTCCTCTCCGGACGCGGCACCATGGTGGTTGACGGAGAAACCGTAGAACTGCAGGCGGGTGACTGGCTTCGCGTGGCTCCGGCAGGAGAACGCCAATTGTCGGCTGCGGCAGACAGCGCCATCAGTGTGATTTGTATTCAGGTGAAAGCCGGCTCTCTGGAAGGCTTTACGATGACGGACGGTGTGGTGAAGTAAGAGGAAGTCACACAAGTAAAATTAAGGTGATAGGGGATGGTCTGTGGTGCAGGCTATTCCCTATTGTCATATGATGTGCAGTGATTTATTGACTGCGATTTGTTTTAAGTCAAAATAATCATATATTTTGTACTATACCTAAGAAAACAGACTATGTCAACTGATGCAATAAAACAGAAATTATGATTAAATTGAAGAAAGAGCATTGTTTCTGTCACATAACGAGGACCCAATCAAAGAGCTTAAAACTAAGAATTGAAAACATAATATCATGCCCCAGCATAATGCCATCAAGCTTTTCGAAGCGAAGAAAGTCCGAACCGTTTGGGACGACATAGAAGAAAGATGGTACTTCTCAATAGTAGATGTGGTGACAGTCTGCTGTATGCCTATCCAGTTACGTCTCCGATAGATTGGAAAAGGAAAGATATAAGAGGAAACGTGTTTTCATTTTGTTCTTGTTTTGGGCGCAAAAGTAATAAATATCTCCGTTAACCTAACATTAACGTAACGATAACCTAAAAGCTTTTTACCACCTCCTATCTTTGCAATGTCGAAAGGGAACAACTCCCCCAAAGACAAGAACTTGAAACAAAATGTATAACTTAAAAAATAGAACCATTATGAAGACTTTAGTAATTTCAGCAATCATCGCAATGACCTCTTTAGTAAACGTAGTAAGCGCAGCAGCCGTTAACCGTACAGACAACTTTGCCTATAATACCGAAACCAACGACGGCCGTGTGGAAACACAAACCGTATTCAAAGTGGAGAATCAGAAATTCCTGCACCGCCACCTGAAGTACAATTACATTTACGACAACTCCGGTCGCATCTCCCAAAAAGAAGTGCTGAAATGGAACGAATCCACGCAAAGCTTTGAGAAGCACCACAGTCTTAACTTCTTCTATACGGACGACGTCACTGTGGAATACGCCCTCTGGAACGAGCAAAGCAATGCCTACACCGACATCAAGCAGAAAGCCGTCTATCGGCAGACCGACAGCAGTGTCTTGCGCTACCTCAGTTACGAATGGGACGAAAAGAACAATGACTGGAGCTTGACAGCAGACCATCACATGACGGATGAATCTGTGCAGCTATTGGCAGAGAAATAAGAAAACACGATTTCTATTCTATTTATTTTAAAAACCAAGACATTATGGCAATATTATTTCGCAAACACGAACGTTTAAGTAATTTGGCACAGAATTCTGTAAAAAGGTATATCCTACAATTATATATAAATACAGCAATCCGGCAAGACTGAAAGAAGTGGCAAAGGAAATCAGCACCATGTCCAGTGGGAGTGAGGGTAATTCCTATAGTGTGCTGAAAGTTATCTGAAGAAATCACTGTTGGCAGGTCGTATCGTGACTGAGTAAATTCTGAAAATATAGAGACTATGGGCCTCCTTTCTACACTGTGTGCGGGAGGGAGGCCTTCTTCTCTTCCAAAAATAACGGATTGCCTTTCTTGAACAAACAATTATAAATATCTTTGGAGCATTATTCACTCATTAAACTAACAGAAAACACCATGAAAGTCACAAACAAATCAACAGTGAGAGTAGGCGCGGCAGGAGTCGCAGTCATTGGAATTATAGTATTGTTCTTGGTCATGTTTGCCGTGGAGCGTATTGATTCGGGACAGACGGGCATCATCGTCAATCTGGCCGGTAGTGAGCGTGGAGTAGATGATGCCAAGGTGGAGACCGGATGGGTGGTTTACAACCGTTTTGCCAAGCAGCTATTCGAATATCCTGCATTTGCGCAGATTGTAGACTACGAACCTTTCGACATTCAGGACAAGAAGGGAACCATCTTCAAGACAGACCCTACTATAGAATACTTCATTGAGCGGGAGGATGCCAAAGTAGTTTTTCTACGCTATCGCAAGACTACCGAAGAATTGGAACAGAGTGTTATCCTGACGGAAGTGAAGAACGCTTATAAGGACGTGGCAGGACTCTATGAGACGGATTCGCTCATCAACAACCGTCCGGCTTTCGAGAAGGAGGTGGAGGCATTACTGAAGGAGCGTCTCAGTACCCGTGGCTTTACGTTTACCAACATACAGTCGTCCGTGAAACCCAACGATGTGCTGCAAGCTGCCATTGACGAAAAGAATACTGCTGTGCAGAATGCCTTGAAGGTGGAGAATGAAAAGAAAGCCGCTATAGCCGAGGCGGAAAAGGTAGTAGCTGCCGCCAAGGGTAAGGCAGATGCCAACCGTATCCTTCAACAAAGCATCACGCCGGAATTGATTCAACTAAAGGCTGTGGAGAAATGGGACGGGAAATTGCCGTTGTCTACCGGTGGAAATACGTTGCCATTCCTGAAGTTGCAATGACAATCTCTATGAGACCCCATTGGCAACTTGATTCTTTTGGGGAGGTACTGATTGTGTGCGCGGATAATCACAAATAAATCAAGCGGTAAGCCATCTATCTCTCTATTTGCTAAGATTTATTCGTCCGATACTTGTTGAATTATCGTCCGACAGCCGTTGAATT
>NZ_JBCNZM010000058.1:0-28331 GCF_040227615.1 Bacteroides sp. RTP31139st1_H2_RTP31139_211217
GGGTAGGCCTGATTAATTTAATTTATTTTTTATATGACTGATCCAATAGCAGATTATTTGACGAGGTTGCGGAACGCTATTCAAGCGAAGCACAGAGTTGTGGAAGTTCCGGCTTCTAATTTGAAAAAAGAAATCACTAAGATTCTTTTTGAAAAGGGCTACATTCTTAATTATAAGTTTGTAGAAGATGGTCCTCAAGGTACAATCAAAGTTGCCTTGAAGTATGATCCGGTAAACAAGGTTAACGCAATCAAGAAGCTGGAGAGAATCTCTTCTCCGGGTTTGCGTCAATATACCGGTTATAAAGACATGCCGCGTGTTATTAATGGTTTGGGTATTGCTATAATATCTACTTCCAAGGGTGTAATGACCAACAAAGAAGCCGCTGAACTGAAGATTGGTGGTGAAGTTTTGTGTTATGTATATTAATAGGAGGAATTAGCAATGTCAAGAATAGGAAAATTACCCATTAGTATTCCCGCTGGAGTAACAGTTACTCTGAAAGATGACGTGGTTACCGTTAAGGGACCCAAAGGCGAAATGAGCCAATATGTAAATCCTGCTATCAATGTTACCATCGAAGACGGTCATGTTGTTTTGGCTGAGAATGAAAATGCAATGCTGGATAACCCCAAGCAAAAGCATGCATTCCATGGATTATACCGTTCATTGGTGCACAACATGGTTGTTGGTGTATCAGAAGGATATAAGAAAGAATTGGAACTTGTCGGTGTAGGTTACCGTGCCTCTAACCAGGGAAATATCATTGAACTGGCTTTAGGTTATACTCACAGTATCTTTATACAGTTGCCTCCTGAAGTTAAAGTTGAGACTAAGTCTGAAAGAAACAAGAATCCTTTGATTATATTGGAATCTTGCGACAAGCAGTTACTTGGTCAAGTTTGCTCTAAAATACGTTCTTTCCGTAAGCCTGAACCGTATAAGGGTAAGGGTATTAAGTTTGTTGGCGAAGAAATTCGTAGAAAGTCTGGTAAATCAGCTGGTGCTAAATAATCATTTAAATTGATATTATTATGACAACAAAAATAGAAAGACGAATTAAGATCAAATATAGAGTACGCAACAAAATTTCAGGTACTACTGAATGCCCGCGTATGAGTGTATTTAGAAGTAACAAGCAAATCTATGTTCAGATTATCGATGACTTGTCCGGTAAGACATTGGCTGCCGCTTCTTCGTTGGGTATGACTGAAAAAATGCCTAAGAAGGAACAAGCTGCTAAAGTAGGTGAACTGATTGCGAAAAAAGCTCAGGAAGCAGGTATTACTACTGTTGTTTTCGACCGTAATGGTTACTTGTATCATGGGAGAGTAAAAGAGGTGGCTGATGCTGCCCGTAACGGTGGACTTAAATTTTAATCATTATGGCAGGACTTAATAATAGAGTTAAGATTACAAACGATATAGAGCTGAAAGACAGATTGGTTGCTATTAATCGTGTAACCAAAGTAACCAAAGGTGGTAGAACTTTTAGTTTCTCTGCTATTGTGGTAGTAGGAAACGAAGAAGGCATCATCGGTTGGGGCCTTGGTAAAGCTGGTGAAGTAACCGCTGCTATTGCCAAAGGTGTTGAATCTGCAAAGAAAAACCTGACAAGAGTGCCTGTACTGAAAGGTACAGTTCCTCACGAACAGTCTGCAAAGTTCGGTGGCGCTGAAGTATTTATTAAACCGGCTTCTCACGGTACTGGTGTTGTTGCTGGCGGTGCAATGCGTGCCGTATTGGAAAGTGTTGGTGTAACAGACGTTTTGGCTAAGTCAAAAGGTTCTTCCAACCCGCACAACTTGGTAAAGGCTACTATCTTGGCATTGAGTGAAATGCGCGATGCTCGTATGGTTGCCCAGAACAGAGGAGTTAGTATGGAAAAAGTATTTAGAGGATAAGGAGGAAGAATATGTCGACTATAAAGATTAAACAAGTTAAAAGTAGAATTGGTGCTCCTGCTGATCAGAAGAGAACTCTCGATGCACTGGGACTTCATAAGTTGAATCGTGTGGTTGAACACGAATGCACTCCTTCAATTCTTGGAATGGTGGATAAGGTTAAACACTTGGTTACCATTGTTAAGTAATTATTTGTTGAATATAAAACGAATTACAATATGAACTTAAGTAATTTAAAACCTGCAGAGGGATCTACTAAAACAAGAAAGAGAATTGGACGTGGTCCGGGTTCTGGCTTGGGAGGTACTTCTACTAGAGGTCATAAAGGAGCTAAATCAAGATCTGGATACTCTAAGAAAATCGGTTTTGAAGGTGGTCAGATGCCTCTTCAACGTCGTGTACCTAAGTTTGGCTTTAAAAATATCAATCGTGTAGAGTATAAGGCTATCAACTTGGATACAATTCAGAAATTGGCTGAAGCAAAGAACTTGCAGACTGTAGGTATCAGTGACTTCATTGCTGCTGGTTTCATTTCTGCAAGCCAGTTGGTAAAAGTATTAGGTAACGGAACTTTGACTGCTAAGTTGGATGTACAAGCACATGCATTTTCTAAGACTGCTGTTGCTGCCATCGAAGCTGCTGGTGGACAAGTAGTAAAACTCTAATTCAATGAGAAAAGCTATTGAAACATTAAAGAATATATGGAAAATTGAGGATCTGAGACAACGGATCCTCATTACCATATTGTTTGTGGCAATCTACCGTTTTGGTTCGTATGTCGTTTTGCCGGGTATCAATCCGTCAATGCTGACACAATTGCATCAACAGACAAGCGAAGGTCTTTTAGCCTTGTTAAATATGTTTTCCGGAGGAGCATTTTCCAATGCCTCTATTTTTGCATTGGGTATCATGCCGTACATCTCTGCCTCCATTGTGATTCAGTTGCTGGGTATTGCGGTTCCGTATTTCCAGAAATTGCAGCGCGAAGGTGAGAGTGGTAGAAGAAAAATGAATCAATATACTCGTTATCTGACGATTCTTATTCTTTTGGTTCAGGCTCCTTCTTATTTGCTCAATCTTAAGATGCAGGCTGGTCCTTCTTTAAATGCTTCATTAGATTGGACTCTGTTTATGTTTACTTCTACCATTATTTTAGCGGCTGGAAGTATGTTTATTTTGTGGCTTGGTGAGAGAATTACGGATAAGGGTATCGGTAATGGTATTTCGCTGATTATCATGATTGGTATCATCGCCCGTCTGCCACAGTCCTTATTCCAGGAATTGATTTCCCGTATGACGGACAAGACTGGTGGTCTGGTAATGTTCTTGATTGAGCTTGTTGTTCTGCTGGTTGTTATTGCATTCGCTATTCTTTTGGTGCAGGGAACTAGAAAGATTCCTGTACAATATGCGAAGAAGATCGTGGGTAACAAGCAATATGGCGGTGCTAGACAGTATATTCCTTTGAAGGTGAATGCTGCTAACGTGATGCCTATCATTTTTGCTCAGGCTATCATGTTTATTCCTATCACTCTTGTTGGGTTCTCAAATGTAAATGATGCAAGTGGTTTCGTACGTGCATTGACTGATCATACAAGCTTTTGGTATAATTTGATTTTTGCAGTGTTGATTATATTGTTTACGTATTTCTATACTGCAATTACTATTAACCCGACTCAGATGGCTGAAGATATGAAGAGAAACAATGGTTTTATTCCGGGTATCAAGCCAGGAAAGCAAACTGCTGAGTATATTGACGTGATTATGTCGCGTATTACTTTGCCTGGTTCTTTCTTCTTGGCCTTGGTTGCCATTATGCCTGCGTTTGCCGGTATATTCGGTGTGAAAGCTGAGTTTGCTCAATTCTTTGGCGGTACATCTTTGTTAATCCTTGTGGGTGTGGTGCTTGATACTCTCCAGCAGGTAGAAAGTCATTTGTTGATGAGACACTATGACGGTTTGCTGAAATCCGGACGTATTAAAGGCCGCAGTGGTAATGTGGCTGCATATTAATCTTTTTTGAAGAATGATATTTCTTAAAACAGAAGATGAAATAGAGCTGCTCCGCAAGAGTAATTTGCTTGTTGGAAAGACGTTGGCTGAGATAGCTAAGGTTATAAAGCCCGGAGTGACAACAAAAGAGCTGGATAGGGTGGCGGAAGAGTTCATCAGAGACAATGGTGCTGTTCCAACCTTTAAAGGTTTTCCTAATCAATATGGCGATCCGTTTCCAGCTTCTATTTGCACATCTGTAAATGACCAGGTGGTACATGGTATTCCGGGAGATGATGTGGTACTGAAAGATGGTGATATCGTGTCTGTTGATTGTGGTACTTACATGAATGGCTTTTGTGGCGACTCAGCCTATACGTTTTGTGTAGGTGAAGTTGACGAAGAAGTCCGCAAATTACTGAAGGTTACTAAAGAAGCATTGTACATAGGGATACAGAATGCCGTTCACGGCAAGCGGTTGGGTGATATCGGTTATGCGATACAGCAGCACTGCGAATCTAATTCTTATGGTGTGGTGCGTGAGTTTGTGGGTCACGGAATAGGCAAGGAAATGCATGAAGATCCTCAGGTTCCCAATTACGGAAAGCGTGGTTATGGGACAATGCTGAAGAAAGGCTTGTGCATTGCCATTGAACCGATGATAACTTTAGGTAACCGACAAATACTCATGGAGCGTGATGGCTGGACGGTGAGGACAAAAGACCGCAAGTGTGCAGCTCATTTTGAACATACGATAGCAGTCGGCACTGGTGAAGCTGATATATTGTCATCATTCGAGTTCATTGAAGAAGTATTAGGAGATAAAGCAATTTAAGAAATTAATATGGCAAAGCAATCTGCAATAGAACAAGATGGAGTTATAGTTGAAGCATTGTCTAATGCAATGTTTCGTGTTGAATTAGAAAACGGACATGAGATTACTGCACATATTTCCGGTAAGATGCGGATGCATTACATCAAAATCCTGCCAGGGGATAAAGTAAGAGTCGAAATGTCTCCTTACGATTTATCGAAAGGAAGAATTGTATTTAGATATAAATAAAATTAAGATATGAAAGTAAGAGCATCCTTAAAGAAACGTACGCCAGAGTGTAAGATCGTTAGACGTAATGGCCGTTTGTATGTTATTAACAAGAAAAATCCTAAGTATAAACAACGTCAAGGATAATATTATTATTTTTGCAAAAAAAATAATTTAGTATATGGCTATAAGAATAGTTGGTGTCGATTTGCCTCAAAACAAGAGAGGTGAAGTTGCGTTGACCTATGTATATGGTATAGGTCGTAGTAGTTCAGCAAAAATTTTGGATAAAGCAGGTGTTGACAGAGACCTGAAAGTAAAAGACTGGACGGATGATCAGGCTGCCAAGATTCGTGAGATCATTGGTGCAGAGTATAAGGTTGAAGGTGATCTTCGTTCTGAAGTTCAATTGAACATTAAGCGTTTAATGGATATCGGTTGCTATCGTGGTGTTCGTCATCGTATTGGTCTTCCAGTAAGAGGTCAGAGCACAAAGAACAATGCCCGTACTCGTAAGGGTAGAAAGAAAACCGTTGCTAATAAGAAAAAAGCTACTAAATAATAATTGTTGATATGGCAAAAAAAACAGTTGCAGCAAAAAAGAGAAATGTGAAGGTTGATGCTAATGGACAGTTGCATGTTCATTCATCTTTTAACAACATTATTGTTTCTCTGGCAAACAGCGAAGGTCAGATCATTTCTTGGTCTTCTGCCGGAAAGATGGGTTTTAGAGGTTCAAAGAAGAACACTCCCTACGCAGCACAGATGGCTGCTCAAGATTGTGCTAAGATAGCATACGATCTTGGCTTGAGAAAGGTAAAAGCATATGTGAAGGGCCCGGGTAACGGACGTGAGTCTGCTATTAGAACTATCCACGGTGCAGGTATCGAGGTTACTGAAATCATTGACGTAACTCCGCTTCCGCACAACGGTTGTCGTCCTCCGAAAAGACGTAGAGTTTAAAATTTACCTTTAATAGAAGTGAGACTTGATTTTGTTATTGGATTGTAAACTTTCTCTCTGCAATCGCGGCTGCAACAAACCCAAGTTCATGAATAAACAATTAAATATTTAAAAGAAATGGCTAGATATACTGGACCAAAATCAAGAATAGCCCGTAAATTCGGTGAAGGTATCTTTGGAGCAGATAAAGTATTGTCAAAGAAGAACTATCCTCCCGGACAGCACGGTAATTCCAGAAAGAGAAAGACTTCTGAATACGGTGTTCAACTTCGTGAGAAACAGAAAGCCAAATATACTTATGGCGTTTTGGAAAAACAATTCCGCAACTTGTTTGAGAAGGCTGAGACTGCTAAAGGTATTACTGGTGAAATCCTTCTCCAATTGTTGGAAGGTCGCCTTGACAATATCGTATTCCGTTTGGGTATTGCTCCTACTCGCGCAGCTGCTCGTCAGTTGGTGAGCCACAAGCACATTACTGTAGACGGTGAGGTTGTGAATATTCCTTCTTATGCAGTGAAACCGGGTCAGGTGATCGGTGTTCGTGAAAGATCCAAATCATTGGAAGTTATCGCTAATTCACTGGCTGGCTTTAACCATAGCAAATATCCTTGGTTGGAATGGGATGATAACTCTAAGGTAGGCAAATTGCTGCATGTACCTGAAAGAGCAGACATTCCTGAAAACATTAAAGAGCATTTGATCGTAGAATTGTATTCTAAATAATAATTAATTTCATGGCGATATTAGCATTTCAAAAACCTGATAAAGTATTAATGTTGGAAGCGGACTCTAGATTCGGAAAATTCGAATTTCGTCCGTTGGAGCCCGGTTTCGGTATTACCGTGGGTAATGCACTGCGCCGCATCCTGCTTTCTTCATTGGAAGGTTTTGCTATCACTACTATCAAGATAGACGGTGTTGAGCATGAATTTTCCAGTGTTCCGGGGGCAAAAGAGGATGTTACTAACATTATCTTGAATCTGAAACAAGTGAGATTCAAGCAAGTAGTTGAAGAATTCGAGAGTGAGAAAGTAAGTATTACAGTCGAGAATTCAAGTGAATTTAAAGCAGGTGACATAGGTAAGTATTTGACTGGATTTGAAGTGTTAAATCCTGAATTAGTTATTTGTCATTTAGATTCAAAGTCGACTATGCAGATAGATATTACGATCAACAAAGGTCGTGGTTATGTTCCTGCTGACGAAAACCGCGAATATTGCACCGATGTGAACGTAATTCCTATCGATTCTATTTATACTCCGATACGTAATGTGAAGTATCAGGTAGAGAACTTCCGTGTAGAGCAGAAGACCGACTACGAGAAACTGGTACTTGAGATTACTACCGACGGTTCCATTCATCCGAAAGAAGCCCTGAAAGAAGCTGCAAAGATTCTGATTTATCACTTCATGCTTTTCTCTGACGAGAAGATCACGCTGGAAACAAATGATGTTGACGGCAATGAAGAGTTTGATGAAGAAGTATTGCACATGCGTCAGTTGCTGAAGACCAAGCTCGTTGATATGGATCTCTCTGTACGTGCCCTCAACTGTCTGAAGGCTGCAGATGTAGAGACTCTTGGTGACTTGGTACAATTCAACAAGACGGATTTGCTGAAATTCAGAAACTTCGGAAAGAAATCGCTTACCGAGCTTGATGATTTGCTGGAAAGTCTGAATCTGTCGTTTGGAACTGATATTTCTAAATATAAATTAGATAAAGAATAAAAAATGAGACATAATAAGAAATTCAACCATTTGGGTCGTACTGCCTCTCATAGAAACGCTATGTTGGCTAATATGGCGTGTTCTTTGATTAAGCACAAAAGAATCACTACGACCGTTGCAAAGGCTAAAGCTTTGAAGAAGTTTGTTGAGCCTTTGATTACAAAGGCTAAAGACGATACGACTAATTCCCGTCGTGTTGTATTTAGCAATTTGCAAGACAAGTATGCTGTAACTGAATTGTTTAAAGAAATCTCTGTGAAGATTGCTGATCGTCCGGGTGGTTACACTCGTATTATCAAGACTGGTAACCGTTTGGGTGACAACGCTGAAATGTGCTTCATTGAACTCGTTGACTACAACGAAAACATGGCTAAGGAAAAGGTTGCCAAGAAGGCTACTCGTACCCGCCGTTCAAAGAAAGCTGCTGCTACTGAAGCTACTCCTGCTGCAGAAACTGCTGCACCAGTTGCAGAAGCTCCTGCTGCTGAGGAAGCTAAAGCTGAATAATTCAACTATTCTTTTTATATATAGAAGCCGTTCCAATTTGTTTGGAGCGGCTTTTTATTTCCTATAAATCATCCAAGAAACATTAAAAGATGTGTGCATTAAACAAATTCCTGAAAGAAACTGTTATATTTGCACATAGATATGGCTAAATTCTTAAGATTCATAGGATTCATGGTGCTTGCATTGGCTTTATGGCAGACTGCAAGCGATACATTTGCCAATAAAGCGGTGAGTGGTGGGAATGTTGTGAGTGAGAATACTATTGCCGTACATGAGCAGACTGATGCCTATATTGCGATGCCTCAATTGCCTTATCTGCCGGATGCAGAGCTGGCGGGCATGGGTGGACAATTACATTCGCTGACGTACTCCCGTATACAGCGTATTTCTACCACGGAATATATATTTTCTTTAAAGGACTGGATTGACAAACTGGCCCAGCGAGCGGCTGTTTTGTCTCTGCATCGTGAGAAACTCTATGATGCCACTGCCTATTATCGTTGCCAGCCGGTGTGCGAATATTACATTTTCACACTAAGGCGTATTCTCATTTAGTGTTTTATTGAATTTTCCTTTTTCCCTTGTGTATGGTCAGACTATGTGTTTTTGCAGGGAAATACTGTATTTTCTATTTCTAATAAATTCATTAAAACATATTATAATTATGGCAACTCAAACTATTGACGCAACTCTTTTTGCGTCTTCACATCCCGATATTGTAAAGCGTACCAGTGTTTCAGGACTTATCTTTTCAGTAGCTATGCTGCTGGTCGGTGTTTTTATTTTTGCATCCATTTTTGAGATGAGTGATAAATCTTCCACTCTCAGCATGGCTTTGATGGTGCTGGGTACGGCATTCGTCTTGCTTGGCGTGTTCCGTCTGTTTTGGAAATCGAAGGAAGTGGTCTATTTGCCGACGGGCAGTGTGACCAAGGAACGCAGTGTTTTCTTCGATTTGAAATATTTGGGCAAACTTACAGATATGATTGAGAATGAACAGCTGAATGGCGAGACTGAAATAAAAAGTAGCGGCAGTGGAAATGTACGCATGGATGTCATGATTTCGCAGGACAATAAATTTGCGGCTGTACAGTTGTATCAGTTTGTGCCTTACACGTATACTCCAGTAACTTCCGTACGCTACTATACGGGTAGCGATGCGGTTGCAGTGTCTACTTTCTTGGAGAAATGTAAAACAGCATAATCAGTCAAAGAGTTAGACTTGACTTTAACTGTGGTGGGGATTAGTCGGCAACGGCAATCCCCATTTTTTTCATCAGGAAGCAGGCATTCATATTCTGGGCGATGCCTGGGCGCAAGCGGTAGGAGAAGGTCAGTTCATTGTCTGTAATGTCTGCTTCGAAGCGATAGTTGCGGATGTCATCGGGGAAGAGGTCGATGAGTGTTCCCAGCAGCAGGTCGTGGGTGGCAATGATGCCATTGGCCTGCAAAGTCATGAATTGCTTGATAAGGGAAAAGGAGCCTTTCTGCTTGTCCATGGAGTTGGTACCTTTCAGAATTTCGTCGAGGATGATGAAAAGCTCCTCACCAGCCTGCAGCTTGTCTATGATGAGTTTCAGACGTTTGAGTTCGGCAAAGAAGTAGGACTCGTTGTCGTTCAGTGAATCCGAGGTACGCAGGCTAGTGATGAGCCGGGCCGGGCATATTTCCATTTGGCGGGCACAGACGGGGGCGCCGATGCAGGCAAGGAGGTAATTGATGCCCACCGTACGCAGATAGGTGCTTTTCCCTGCCATGTTGGCGCCGGTGACGATGATGAAAAACGGTCGTTTCACCATGTCGATGTCATTGCGGACACAGCGGTCACGGTTCATCAGCGGATGGCCCAGGGCTTCGGCACGGAGACGGAAGGAGGAAGGGGCATTGATGGGTGCTTCCGTTTCAGAATTGCTTTCTTCTTCTTTATTTAGGTTTCCTTTTCCCTTTCTTTCCGCTTGAACTATCTTTGGGTAAATATAGTCCGGATGATTATAGGCAAATGTTGCCAGTGAGTTGAGCGCATCCATTTGTCCGATGGCATCGAGCCACCCGGGCAGTTCAGCGGCATATTGCTCTTTCCAGGCTTCAATGCGCATGATTTGACGCAGTTCCCAGAAGAAGAGGCCGTTCAGAATGACGTACATAAAGACATTGTTGCGTTGGTCGAGTTCATCCATGAGCTTGTTCAGCCTGCTGATGGAGTGGGAGGCTTTCCGTTTTTCTCCGTCAATCTGTTGTCTTATCTCTTTGAGCAGGGTGGCTTGTGCAGGCTGCTTTTCCATGAGGTGGAGCAGGGCGGCGTAGGTGGAGAGAATTTGCAGTTTTTTGCCATAGATGGCCTGCATCTTGGTGACTTTGCCAGTGAAGCCGAAGCCGGCGATGACGAAGCAGGTCCAGATGATGCCGTAGATACTTGCGGACAGAATTCCTGCCATGACGAGTGCGAGGCAGATGAGGTTGGCTCCCGTCACCAGTACTGGCAGGAGGCGCAGTAATTTCCGGCTCCGGAAGATGCTCGGACTTTCCGCCCATTGGCACAGTTCTGTTTCATCGGCGGCTTTTCCTTTGTACAGCAGGCCGAGGATACGGAAGCGCTGACGGAATTTCAGTTCCGGAGCCAGTTCACTGACGGCTTCTTGTCGGCGGATGATTTCTTCCTTTCTCTCGAGATGTTTCCCCAGCCAGTGGGCGAGGCGGTGTTTCCCGGGCTGTGTGCAGGTACGGTTGATGTACTGGAAAAGGGAATGCGGACCGAAAACATCCAAATCATAGGTGTAGAGATGGGTGGGGTCGATGTATGCTTCGCCGTCATCGAAAGAAGACGTATCGTAATCCAGAGCGGCGAGTTCCTGCTCGTTGATTTCCATCTTCTTTTCTAGATAGTCCTTGCGATGGAACAGCCGGTTGTGGTATTTCATTAAAAATAGGAACGGCAGTAGGGTGATGAGGGCAATGCAGGCCAGTATACCCCAGCTCTCGCTCCAGAAATAGATAATTCCTACTACTCCTGCCACAAATAGCAGCAGGCGCAGGCTGCCGATGCGGTAAATCTTCTGTTGTACTTTATTCAGTTCTTGTCTTGCCTCTTCTGCCGTGTTGCGGTAGACGGCGCTGATTTTATCTATCGTATTTATTTGCTCCATACATGTTAAGTTTAAGGCAAAGATATACATTTCCAATTGTTTTTTCCGCGATTTTTTGTCTACTTCCGATAAAAAATGTACCTTTCGCTCACTAAAACAAAGTTTCAGAAAAGAGGAGGTTGGGATATGAAGAAGAGTTGGTTGTTAGGCGTTCTGATGTTGCTGGCGGTTTTGCCGGTGGCGGCGCAACAGGTGATGTATTCCAATCTGAAAGAGTTGGTGGAGAACCGTGGCGATACGGTTACCACACTGAAGATTGAGAAGCGTACAAAGAACCAGATTTACCTCATGGGCGGTGCCGATTATCGTATTACGGTAGACGACAATCCCGGTCTTTGCCGTTATTTGAAGTCCCGTTGTTATGCTGTACGGGTAGATACCTCGCTTTATGTCAATTGCCGTAAGATGCGCTATAAGCGTTATCGCTTCGGGCAGTGGTATGCACCTGCCATGTGGCTCGGTGGAAAGGTTTACTTCTGTGCACAGCCTGTGGGACAAGCAGCCACCAGTACCATGACTCCCGATGATGCCACACGATTGGGCGGTGAAGTGGGAGACGCCATCAATGCTTCGGGACTGGTGCATGCCCGCGTCTATTACGAACTGAATCCCGAAACAGGAAAGTCCGAGTTCGTGGGACGTGAGCGAATGATGCAATTGCTTGCCGGATACCCGACACTGCACGCCGAATTCGAGAAAGAAACAAGCGAGTCGGCAGAGGTCATCGGCAAGTATCTGCGTGCACTCCGTCCATTAATCACTAACCATTAATCATTAATAAGATGATATTATTGCAAGACGTGCCCGATGGGTACGAATACTGCTTTGCGGGTAACGGAAAGTGCCCCAAAGCCTCTTCCTGCCTGCGGGCGATAGCGGCACAACTGTTGTCCGAGAGTGAAGCCCCCCAACCACAGTCCGTTCGTGCGGTGAATCCTTTTTATGTCAGCAGCTTGTCCGGGTCCTCCACCTGTGCCCGTTACCGCTCCAGCGAGCAGCTGCACTATGCTCGCGGTATGACACGCCTTTTCGACGAAGTACCCACCAAGCTGCTTTTCACCGTGCGCCATCGCGTGATGGGATGCTTCTCTTGCGAACGCTATTACTATCATTGCCGCAAGGGCGAGCGTCCTATCTCTCCCGAAGAACAGCAGCGGATAGCCCGGGTATTCAATGCGGTAGGCATAGGCACCAAGCCTAAGTTCGACCACTACGAGTATGCGGTAGCTTGGTGACCGGCTGCAAAGTCACTGCACACCTTTTGCAGCGTCACTGCAAACCCGTTGCAGTCGCGCTGCAAAGCAGTTGCAGTATCACTGCAAATAGGTATGCAGTGACGCTGCAAACGGTATGCAGTGGCACTGCAAAAAGCATGCACTCACTTTGCAGTGAGAAGTCGTTGTTGTTCACGTTGTTACAGTATGAATACAATGAGGCCTTATCTCCCTCTTTTCGGCCTGCTGTTTACAGATTGCAGAAGAAGGATACGAATACCGGTACACTCATGTCAATTAATATTCCGTGGAATATAGCGATAGGAATCACGTCCTTTCCGGAATATTGGGTGATGGAGGGTAGAAGTACATCCATCGAATTGACCCCTGCCGCCGATATAGGTGCCAGCTTGCCGAAATATTTCCGGATGAGCGGTGCACCCAGCAAAGCCATCATTTCACGGAAGATATTGGCAAGCAGGGCGATGGTGCCCAGCTCCGTGGCGAGTTGCAGGCCTATGGAAGGTTCCTTGAATTGCGTAATCAGAATGGAGGAAAGCGAATAATAAGCAAATCCGCTGCCCACCGCCATGCAGTCGAACACACTCCATTGGCTCAACAGCAGACTGGCGAAGGCAGAGAACAACAGCGTTCCCACAATGGTGGCCATCGGCACCAAAAGCATTTTGGGCCGCAGGCTCTTGACCAGCTCCTTCAGTTTCTTGTTGCTCCCGATGCCGATGCCCACCTGGAACATCAATGCATAGAGCACATACATGGATAAGTCGTGCAGGTCGAACTGAAAATCATTGGCTACTCCCATCAGGCAGCCGGCACAGAAAAATGCAACAACCGTCAAACTTCCCTTCATCTCTTCTCTCCTTTCTTGAAAAATAGGTGAAACACCATCAGTGAGGCCAACATGCTGCCCGTAATGCTCAGTGAGGCCAGTACGGCGGCCTGCCACCCGAATCTTCCCAGGTTGTCAACAATCAGACGGTTGGAACCGATGGATACACCGAGTACAAAGAGTAGCAGTAAGATGGTGAGCGAGGCGCTTTTCTCCACTTTTTGCAACATTTGTACGTTACGCATCAGGTATCCGATACCGATTCCTATAAACATGATGGATATAATTGTAAACATAAGTTTTCTTCTTTTTTGGGTGAATACATAGGTTAGTCCGGTTTCTTCGAACGGAAACTCCATACACGGCATTTCCCCTTCCTTTTCTCGGTAAGGGAAGTGCAAAATAGTAAAATGTAAATTGCAGGGTAGTTAAATGAATCCGCTGAACCAATGTACGTGCACTATGAAATGGCCGCATAAGGTCTTGTTGCCCCATGCAGCATTGCGCGTATTGTATGTTGTAGTTAAGTACTGGTTCATATCGTTTTTGAATTTCGGTGCAAAGGTAATGCTAGTTTGAATAATTTCCAAATAAATATTCACAAATTGTTTTGCGAAAAAAAGACTTTTCAGTGCGTGGCCCCCCGTAAAAACATTATTTTTGCAAGAGAATAGAGGAAATACAAGAGCTCCTTTGTTTAGAAATATAGTTTTAAAAAGAGAAGAGATATCAAAAGATTGAGAGATTTAACTGCTGTTCTTGGCATGGTTGCTTTAACTGCTTGCAACAACGCCTCCATTGAAGGCTCCTGGGTGGAGACGGTTCCGGGAATGCCCGGCATGCAGCAAGGTTTCGTTCTTGATGGGGACGGAAGCGCTTCTTCCATTAACATGGCCACCTTGAAATATGAGGCATGGAAAAAAGTAGGAAACCGGTTGTTGCTTTCAGGTACCAGCATCGGCAATCACCAGAATATTTCCTTCACGGATACGCTGACAATAGAAAAACTGACGCAGGACAGCCTGATTCTCAAAAGAGGAGAGTTGCTCTTGAAATATGCCAGGAACAATGAAGCACTGAATCAAGAAACAATACCTGCCGCGGTGCTTACCCCTGCCAAGAAACTTTTGTCGGTAAAAGGCGAGCTGGTCATCGGCCATGAGGTGCGTTCCTTCAAAGCCGAAGGAGATTCTGCCGATTATTGGATTGTGGATGAGACCGGAGAACTCATGCAAAAATATGATGATATGACGAAAGGAGTTAAAAACGGAAAACCGGTATACGTAGAGTTGGAAGTAATCGATATGGGCAAAGCCGATGACGGATTTGCCGCCGATTATGAAGGTGTCTATCAGATAATGAAAATCAATAAAATGGCTTTAAAATAGAATTCCTCTTTGTTGGTTTCTGACTAAAAGATAAATAATCCCGGCATTCCATTGCGAATGTCGGGATTTATTTCTATATTGCGGCAAATATAACCCTTGTGGGCTGACACTTTGTAAATCCTTAATCTTTATAGGACATGGAGATAACCTTAAGTAAAACATTGCCTTCCTATCCTTCCTTTGTCGAGGGTATCCGGCGGGCACCCGACCGTGGCTACACCCTTACCCCTGCGCAGACGGCTACGGCATTGAAGAACGCTTTGCGCTACATCCCCAAAGAGCTGCACGAAACCCTCGCTCCGGAGTTCATGGAAGAACTGCGTACACGTGGACGTATCTATGGCTACCGCTACCGCCCGCAGGGCGACCTCAAAGCGAAACCCATCGACGAATACAAGGGGAACTGCATTGAAGGCAAGGCATTCCAGGTGATGATTGACAATAATCTTTGTTTCGACATCGCCCTTTATCCGTATGAATTAGTTACCTATGGTGAGACGGGACAGGTCTGCCAGAACTGGATGCAATACCGGCTCATCAAGCAGTACCTCGAAGTGTTGACGCGCGAACAGACACTGGTCATCGAAAGCGGACATCCGTTGGGGCTTTTCAAGTCCAAGCCCGAGGCGCCCCGTGTCATCATTACCAATGCGCTGATGGTGGGGCTCTATGATAATCAGAAGGACTGGCACACCGCTATGCAGATGGGCGTTGCCAACTACGGGCAGATGACTGCCGGCGGCTGGATGTACATCGGTCCGCAGGGTATCGTGCACGGCACGTTCAACACGTTGCTGAATGCAGGCCGTCTGAAACTGGGCATTCCGCAAGATGGCGATTTGCGCGGACGCTTGTTTGTTTCTTCCGGTCTGGGAGGCATGAGCGGTGCGCAGCCCAAAGCTGCCGAGATGGCAGGGGCGGCGGCAATCATTGCCGAGGTGGATGCTTCCCGCATCGAAACCCGCCATACCCAGGGCTGGGTGGGACACGTTACAGATTCTCTGGAAGAAGCCTTTTCGCTGGCTCGACAAGCTATGGACGAGTGTCGCCCGGTTTCTGTGGCCTATCACGGCAATGTCGTCGATTTGCTGGAATATGCGGTGCAGAAGCAGTTGCACATAGATTTACTTTCCGACCAGACTTCCTGCCATGCCACCTACGAGGGCGGTTACTGTCCCGTCGGACTGACGTTTGAGCAACGTACCCGTATGCTGCACGAGAATCCGTCGGAGTTCCGGTGCCTGGTGGATGTTTCCTTGGAGCGTCATTTCAAAGCTATAAAAAGGCTGGTGGAACACGGCACGTACTTCTTCGATTATGGGAACTCCTTCATGAAAGCCGTCTACGATGCCGGTGTGAGCGAAATCGCTCGGGACGGAGATGATAAGAACGGCTTCATCTTCCCCAGCTATGTGGAAGACATTATGGGACCGGAACTGTTTGATTATGGTTATGGTCCGTTCCGCTGGGTGTGCCTCAGTGGAAAACATGAAGACTTGGTGAAGACCGACCGTGCGGCGATGGAATGTATCGACCCTACACGTCGCGGGCAAGATTTGGATAACTACAATTGGATTCGTGATGCGGAGAAGAACAATCTGGTAGTCGGCACGCAGGCTCGTATTCTTTATCAGGATGCCGTGGGACGTATGAATATAGCTTTGCGCTTCAATGAAATGGTGCGCAAGGGAGAGGTCGGCCCCATCATGTTGGGACGCGACCATCACGATGTCAGCGGTACAGACTCTCCATTCCGTGAAACATCCAATATCAAGGACGGCAGTAATGTCATGGCAGATATGGCGGTGCAGTGTTTTGCCGGAAACTGTGCGCGTGGCATGAGCTTGGTGGCCTTGCACAATGGAGGTGGCGTAGGTATCGGAAAAGCCATCAACGGCGGTTTCGGCATGGTGTGCGACGGCAGTGAGCGGGTAGACGAAATCCTGCGTTCCGCTATGTTGTGGGATGTGATGGGTGGTGTGGCCCGCCGTTCGTGGGCACGCAATCCGCATGCCATGGAGACGAGCGAGGAGTTTAACCGTACGCATGCAGACGGCTATCATATCACGATGCCGTATGTGGCTGATGAGAAGTTGGTGCAGAAAGTGGTGAAGGAGTAAGTAAAGTGATGATTTCATTTTTTAGACGCGGATAACGCGGATTTTTTCTTTCAAAAGAATCCCGACGTCTCTGTATTCCGATAAAAAGAATTCGCGTCATCTGCGTCTGAAAAATCAGAGTATATATATTTTTTTTTAAAGAGCATTATGAATAAGATTATGGAATGCGTCCCCAATTTCAGTGAAGGACGCGATTTGCAAAAGATAGATAAGATAGTGGCTCCTTTTCGGAGCAAACAAGGTGTGAAACTGTTGGATTACAGCAACGATGAAGACCATAACCGCCTCGTGGTGACCGTAGTGGGCGAACCTGAACCGCTTCGTGATGCCGTGCTCGAAGCTATCGGCGTAGCGGTAGAGCTGATAGATCTCAATCACCATCAGGGGCAGCACCCTCGTATGGGTGCTGTAGATGTAGTGCCTTTTATTCCCATCAGGGGGGTGACGATGGAAGAAGCCGTTGCCCTCTCCAAAGAAGTGGGCGAGGAGGTTGCTCGCCGTTACAATCTTCCCGTTTTCTTGTACGAAAAGTCCGCTTCTGCCCCCCACCGGGAAAACCTGGCAGCTGTCCGTAAAGGAGAGTTCGAGGGTATGGCAGAAAAGATAAAGCTTCCGGAATGGCATCCCGACTTCGGTCCTGCCGAACGTCATCCCACCGCAGGCACGGTAGCCATCGGTGCTCGCATGCCTTTGGTAGCCTATAATATCAACCTCAATACCCCCAGTCTGGAGATAGCCCACGACATCGCCAAGAAAATCCGTTTCATCGGCGGCGGACTGCGCTACTGCAAGGCAATGGGAGTGGAGCTGAAGGACCGCGGCATCACGCAGGTGTCTATCAACATGACGGACTATACCCGCACCGCCCTCTACCGCGCCTTCGAACTGGTGCGTGTGGAAGCCCGCCGCTACGGAGTCAGCATTGTGGGCAGCGAGATTATCGGCCTGGTTCCGATGGCAGCGCTGATAGATACAGCGTCCTACTACCTGGGATTGGAGAACTTCTCCATGGAGCAGGTGCTCGAAGCGAGAATGTAAGCCGAATCGAACAACAATACTAACTTAATTCCCCTCCCTACGGGGGAGGGGTCAGGGGAGAGGCTTTATGACAGAAAACCTTATTATATTCAACACCCGTGTCGTCACCCCCATCGGCTTTTCCGCCCGTCGCGGCAGAGAGATGGAGGAACTTTGCATCATCGACAATGCCACGGTGGAAGTGACCGACGGCATCATTACCTACGTCGGGCCCGGCCGTGGCGAGGAGCGTGACGGCTATTATCAGCGCTACTGGCATTACAATGCCCGTGGCAAGTGCCTGCTGCCCGGCTTTGTGGACTCGCACACACATTTTGTGTTTGGTGGCGAGCGTGCCGAGGAGTTCTCCTGGCGTTTGAGGGGAGAGAGTTACATGTCCATCATGGAACGTGGAGGAGGCATCGTGAGTACGGTGAAGGCTACCCGTGCATGCAATTTCATCCAGTTGCGCAGCAAGGCGGAGAGCTTTCTGAAGCAGATGAGTGCTATGGGAGTGACTACCGTAGAGGGAAAGAGCGGCTACGGTCTGGACAAGGAAACCGAGCTCCTGCAGCTTCGGGTGATGCGTAGCCTTAATAATGACGAGCACAAGCGTGTAGACGTTGTCTCCACTTTTCTCGGTGCACATGCTGTGCCTGCAGAATACAACGGACAGACGGACGAGTACGTGGACTACATTATCCGCGAAGTGATGCCCGTAGTGGTTCATAATAATTTGGCAGAGTTCTGCGATGTCTTCTGTGAGCAGGGCGTTTTCTCCATCGAGCAGTCCCGTCGCCTTTTGCTGGCAGCCAAGGAAATGGGACTTGCTTTGAAACTCCATGCCGACGAGATTGTACCATTAGGGGGTGCCGGACTGGCTGCTGAACTTTCTGCCGTCTCTGCCGACCATCTGCTGCATGCTTCGGATGCGGACATCCGCGCCATGGCCGACAAGGGAGTTGTGGCGACCCTTCTTCCGCTGACAGCCTTTGCTTTGAAGGAACCCTATGCTCGTGGGCGCGAAATGATTGATGCTGGTTGTGCCGTGGCCCTTGCCACCGACCTCAATCCGGGCAGTTGTTTCTCCGGTTCCATCCCCCTGACATTTGCCTTGGCGTGCATTTATATGAAAATGAGTATTGAAGAGGCCATCACTGCTCTGACCTTGAACGGTGCGGCCGCTCTGAACCGTGCGGACAGCATTGGTAGTATCGAGGTGGGCAAGAAAGGAGACTTCGTAGTGCTCAATACGGATAATTATCACTTTTTACCTTATTATGTAGGTATGAATTGTGTCAATACCACCATAAAGGGGGGAGTGCTTTATCCTGTACTTTAAGAAGTGCTGATATCCCCTCTTAATCCTTAATCTTTAATATTTAATATCATGTTAGTTGATTTGACAGTAAAGGAATTTTTGAATAAAGTGGCGGGTAGCGATCCCGTCCCCGGTGGCGGTAGTATTGCCGCTTTGAACGGTGCTATTGCTTCTGCTCTTGCCGCTATGGTTGCTAACCTCACCATCGGTAAGAAAGGTTATGAACTTCACGAAGAGCTGATGCGCCATATCTCCGGAGTTGCCTTGCAGCAAAAGGGGGCTTTTGTAGAAGATATAGACCGCGACTCTGAAGCCTACGACAAGGTGTTTGCCTGCTTCAAGATGTCGAAAGCTACGGATGAGGAAAAGGCGGCGCGCAGTACTGCCATCCAGGAGGCTACCAAGTTTGCCGCCCTTGTTCCCATGCAGGTGGCACGCAATGCGTATGAGCTGATGACGGTTATCATGGATGTAGCTCGCCTGGGCAACCGCAATGCCGTTACGGATGCTTGTGTGGCCATGATGTCTGCCCGTTCGGCTGTGCTGGGCGCACTGATGAATGTACGCATCAACCTGGGTTCGCTGAAGGACAAGGAGTTTGTGTCCAAGCTCCAAAGTGAAGCCGACGAATTGGAACACTTGGCTTGTGCGAAAGAAAAGGAATTGTTGGACGAAATCAATCAAGAGCTGAAAGTATGAACAATGTCTATTATGTAGGTTCCGGTGAGTTGACCTTCGATCTCATCGAACGTATCATCAATGAAAATCTGAAACTGGAGCTGGCTCCGGAAGCCAAGCTGCGGATACAGAAGTGCCGCGATTATCTGGACAAGAAGATTGCGGAGTCGGAAGAACCCTTGTATGGCATTACCACCGGTTTCGGCTCGTTGTGCAGTAAGAGCATTTCGTCGGACGAGCTGGGCACCTTGCAGGAAAATCTCATCAAGAGCCATGCTTGCAGTGTGGGCGAGGAGATACGCCCGGTCATCATCAAACTGATGATGTTGCTCAAGGCGCATGCCCTCTCTTTGGGGCATAGCGGTGTGCAGGTCATCACCGTGCAGCGCATCCTCGATTTCTTCAATAACGACGTGATGCCTATCGTTTATGACCGTGGCTCACTGGGCGCCTCCGGCGACCTGGCTCCTCTGGCCAACCTCTTCCTGCCGCTTATCGGTGTGGGCGATGTCTATTATAAAGGAAAGAAGCGCGAGGCTATCAGTGTGCTCGACGAGTTCGGTTGGGAACCGGTGAAGCTGATGAGTAAAGAGGGATTGGCATTACTCAACGGCACCCAGTTTATGAGTGCCAACGGTGTCTTTGCTCTTCTCAAAGCCTTCCGTCTCTCCAAGAAAGCCGACTTGATTGCCGCCCTCTCCCTGGAAGCTTTCGACGGGCGTATAGATCCGTTTATGGACTGTATCCAGCAGATTCGTCCACACAAGGGCCAGATAGAAACGGGTGCCAACTTCCGTAAACTATTGGAAGGCAGCGAGCTGATAGCCCGTCCCAAGCAGCATGTACAAGACCCTTATTCGTTCCGTTGCATCCCTCAGGTGCATGGGGCCACGAAAGACGCCATCCGTTACGTGGCTTCCGTCCTGCTGACGGAAATCAATTCTGTGACGGACAATCCCACCATCTTCCCCGATGAGGACCGTATCATCTCGGGCGGTAACTTCCACGGCCAGCCGCTTGCCATTTCCTACGACTTTCTCGGCATTGCCCTGGCAGAGCTGGGCAATATATCCGAGCGGCGTATCGCCCAGCTTATCATGGGGCTGCGTGGACTTCCGGAATTCCTTGTGGCCAATCCCGGTCTGAACTCTGGTTTCATGATTCCGCAATATGCTGCCGCGTCTATGGTAAGCCAGAATAAGATGTACTGCTATGCCGCCAGCAGCGACTCCATCGTTTCCTCCAACGGGCAGGAAGACCATGTCAGCATGGGTGCCAATGCAGCTACTAAGCTTTATCGCATTATGGACAATCTGGAGCATATCCTTGCCATCGAACTGATGAATGCCGCTCAGGGCATCGACTTCCGCCGTCCGGCAAAGACTTCTCCCGTTCTGGAGCGTTTCCTGCACGAATATCGCAAGGAAGTCCCCTTTGTGAAGGAAGACATCGTGATGTATAAGGAAATCCATAAGACAGTCGCTTTCCTCAACCGGACAAAGTTTGATTATTAGGAACTTCCCAATAAATCTGCCAGAAACATAATAATTATTAATCTGTTAACAATAAGAAAGGAAACTTAATTGGCGAATTGAGTTTTCTTTCTATATTTGTCCCGTTTTATTCCGATAATGAATAAAAATAGTTTTAGTTTAGAAAGGGAAGAAAAATGGGCGAACACACGAAGCATTCAACATCACGGGTGGAACTGAGGGAACGTATCATTCTGGCCGCCGTAGAATTATTTACAACAAATGGAATAAAAAGTATCACGATGGATGAGATTGCCGCATCTTTGGGTATCTCTAAGCGCACTCTCTACGAAGTTTTTCCGGACAAGGAAACCTTGTTGGAAGAATGTATCCTGAAGTCCCAGAAGGATGGTGATATTTTTGTGAAAGGAGTAATAGAGACTTCCGGTAACGTATTGGAAGTTTTGTTGAGATGTTATCAGTGGAGCATAGAGCGTTTTCATGCCACGAACAAGAAGTTTTTTGAGGATATCAAGAAATATCCCAAGGCTTATCAGCTGATGAAGAACAACCGGAACCGGAGCTCGGAAGATACAGTGAACTTCTTCAAAGAGGGCGTGAAGCAAGGCATTTTTCGTGATGATGTGAATTTCGCCATTATCAATCTGCTCGTGCGCGACCAGCTCGATTTGCTGATGAATTCGGACATCTGCAATGAGTATTCTTTCCTTGAAGTGTACGAATCTATCATGTTCACTTTCTTGCGCGGTATCTCTACGGAGAAGGGTGCCCGTGTTCTGGAGGACTTTATCTGCGAATATCGCAAGAATCAGGTAAAGCCGGATGAAACGAAGGAGTAGTTTTAATAAATAATCTATTTTTGATTTATGAAGATGCAGAGATTTTGGGTAGGCAGAGCACTACTGTTGGCAGTTGCTGTGCTGTATGCCGGCGGCTATGTGCGCGCACAAGAGGCAAAGGATACCCTGACCCTGACCCTTGACCGTGCCTTGGAGATTGCTTTAAGCGACAATCCTACCATAAAGGTGGCGGAGGAAGAAATTGCTTTGAAGAAAGTGACTCACAAGGAGACCTGGCAGAACTTGCTTCCGCAGGCAAGCATTGACGGTACGTGGAATCATACCATCAGTGCGGCACAGATGAATCTTGGCGGACAGTCGTTCAAGATGGGTATGGACAATTCGAATACGGTAAGCGGGGTGCTGAATATCAGTTTGCCCATATTCGCCCCTAGCGTATATAAGGCCATGTCGATGACGAAGACAGACATTGAACTGGCTGTGGAAAAGTCACGGGCTTCTAAGCTGGACTTGGTGAACCAGGTAACTAAGGGTTACTATCAGCTGATGCTGACGCAAGACTCTTACGATGTGTTGCAGAAGAGCTATAAGCTGGCGGAAGACAACTACAACATTGTCAATGCCAAGTATCAGCAGGGTGCCGTCAGTGAGTTCGATAAAATCAGTGCCGAGGTGCAGATGCGCAGCATTAAGCCGAATGTGATTTCGGCGGGTAATGCCGTGACGTTGTCCAAGTTGCAGTTGAAGGTACTGATGGGGGTAACGGCCGATGTGGATATAGAGATTGCCGACAATCTCGGCAATTATGAGACAGAGCTGTTTGCCAATGAGCTGAATCAGCCCGCTGCCAATCTGAACAATAATACGACGATGAAGCAGTTGGACTTGAACCGGAAGATGCTCAATCAGAACATCAAGTCACTCCGTACCAACTTCATGCCTACTTTGGGTATGAACTATTCTTACCAGTACCAGTCACTCTACAACGAGGATTGGAACATCCTCGATTATAATTGGAGCGGAAGTTCCGCACTGATGTTTACGCTGAGTATTCCTTTGTATAAGGCAAGCAATTTCACCAAGCTCAAGTCCAACCGTATTCAGATACGTCAGTTGGAGCAGAACCGTCTGGACACAGAGCGAAAGCTGAACATGCAGATTACCAGCTATCAGAACAACATGGCTGCCAGTTCTGAGCAGGTTGTCAGCAACCGCGAGAATGTGATGCAGGCACAGAAAGCTGTGCAGATTGCCGGTAAACGCTATGAGGTAGGCAAAGGTACGGTGTTGGAGCTGAACACATCGCAAGTGCAGCTTACGGAGGCTGAACTGACTTACAATCAGTCCATCTATGATTATCTGGTAGCGAAGGCTGACCTTGACCAAGTGCTGGGAAAGGATTATATTGCAGAGAACGAAGAATGAAGAACTAAGAATGAAGAATAGAAATAAGAACAACGATATGAAAAAAGGTTTTCAATGGATGGCCCTGCTGGTTGTTGCCATGCTGGGGGCATGTAGCGGAGGTAGTGATAAAGCTGCTGCTGAGAAGGTGGACGAAAAGCCGAGGGTGAAACTGGCCGAGGTGTCGTCCCGTCCCGTGGAACAGATTCAGGAATACACCGCTACGGTGGAAGCCGAAGTAAAAAACAATATTGCTCCCTCTTCTCCGGTGCGTATAGACCGCATCTTTGTGGAGGTGGGCGACCGCGTGTCGAAAGGCCAGAAGCTGGTCAGCATGGATGCTGCCAATCTGAAGCAGATAAAATATCAGCTGGACAACCAGCAGATAGAGTTCAAGCGTATTGACGAGTTGTATAAGGTAGGCGGTGCCTCCAAATCGGAGTGGGATGCCGCCAAGATGAATCTCGACATCCGTGAGACTTCCTATAAGAATCTCTTGGAGAACACCTCGTTGCTCAGTCCCATTAACGGGGTGGTGACGGCACGCAATTACGATAACGGAGATATGTATAGCGGTGGAGAACCGGTACTGGTAGTGGAGCAAATCACTCCGGTAAAACTATACATCAACGTATCCGAAGGCTACTTTACCAAAGTGAAGAAGGGCGCTCCCGTATCCGTGAAAGTGGATGTCTATGGTGACGAGGAGTTCGAAGGCAAAATCAGCCTTGTTTATCCTACCATCGACCCGGCTACCCGTACTTTCCCGGTAGAGATACAGCTTGTCAACCGTGACCAGCGCGTACGTCCGGGAATGTTTGCCCGCGCCACGCTGAACTTCGGGACACAGGACCACGTGGTTGTTCCCGACCTGGCCATTGTGAAGCGTGCCGGTTCGGGCGACCGCTATGTCTATGTCTACAAGGACGGCAAGGTGTCTTATAATAAGGTGGAGCTTGGCCGTCGTATGGATACGGAGTATGAGTTGATTTCCGGTGTAGACAACAACTCTCAAGTTGTTATTGCCGGACAGTCTAAATTAGCCGATGGTGTGGAAGTCGAAGTAGAAAAATAATATGGTAATGTGATAATATGCTAATGTGCCGATGTAGCTACATTGCGCAGCCAATTAGCATATTAGCACATTGGCAAATTAAAGAATTAATCTTATGAGTTTATACGAAGGAGCGGTTAAGAAACCGATTATGACCTCGCTCTGCTTCCTGGCAGTGGCTATATTTGGTCTGTTCTCTCTGTCGAAATTGCCGGTAGACCTTTATCCGGACATCGAGACCAACACCATTATGGTGATGACGACCTATCAGGGTGCCAGTGCCTCGGACATCGAGAATAACGTGACCCGTCCGTTGGAAAACGTGCTGAATTCGGTCAGCAACTTGAAGCATATCACTTCCCGTTCGTCGGAGAATATTTCCGTGATTACGCTGGAGTTTGAGTATGGATATGACATAGACGTGCTGACGAACGACGTGCGTGATAAACTGGACATGGTGAGCTCCATGCTGCCCGATGAGGTCGAAACTCCCATCATCTTCAAGTTCAGTACGGACATGATTCCTATCCTGCTGCTCTCCGTGCAGGCAGAGGAGAGCCAGCCGGCTCTTTACAAAATATTGGATGACAACGTGGCGAATCCCTTGGCGCGTGTGCCCGGTGTCGGTACGGTGTCCATTTCGGGTGCCCCCAAGCGTGAGGTCAATGTATATTGCGACCCCAATAAACTGGATGCCTACAACCTTTCTGTAGAAACTATCAGCTCTATTATCAGTGCCGAAAACCGGAATACGCCGGGCGGTACGTTTGATGTAGGTAGCAATACCTATTCGCTGCGTGTGGAAGGTGAGTTCAAGGATCCCAAAGAGATGGAGAACATCGTGGTAGGTACGCACAACGGTGCTTCCGTCTATCTGCGCGATGTGGCAAAAGTTGTGGACTCTGTGGAGGAACGTGCACAGAAGACGTATAGCAACGGTGTGCAGGGCGCTATGATTGTGGTGCAGAAACAATCGGGTGCCAATTCTGTAGCCATTTCGCAGAAGGTAATTGATATGTTGCCACAGTTGCAGAAGTCACTGCCGAGCGATGTGAAGCTGGGGATCATTGTCAATACTTCCGATAACATCTTGAATACGATAGACAGCTTGGAGGAAACCATTATGTACGCTATGCTGTTCGTTATCTTGGTGGTGTTCGTTTTTTTGGGGCGTTGGCGTGCCACGGTCATCATCTGTATCACCATACCGATGTCACTGGTTGCCTCGTTCATCTATCTGGGTATCATCGACGGCGGTTCACTGAATATCATCTCGCTCTCTTGTCTCTCTATTGCTATTGGTAACGTGGTGGACGACGCCATTGTGGTACTCGAGAATGTAACGACCCATATTGAACGGGGTTCCGAACCGAAGCAGGCAGCGATACATGCCACGAACGAGGTGGCCATCTCCGTAATTGCATCTACGCTAACTATGATTGCGGTATTCTTCCCATTGACGATGGTAAGTGGTATGTCCGGTGTGTTATTCCGTCAGTTGGGATGGATGATGTGTGTGATTATGACGGTTTCCACAGTTTCAGCCTTGTCATTCACCCCGATGATGTGTGCGCAGCTTCTGCGTTTGCAGAAAAAGCAGAGTAAGATGTTCCTTACGCTCTATACGCCGATTCAGCGTGCGCTGGACGGTCTTGACGTGTGGTATCAGAACCGGTTGAACTGGGCTGTGCGCCATCGTCTGACGGTTATGGCAGGCTGTGCCGCATTCTTTGTGGCAAGTCTGTTCTGTGCCAAGTACATCGGTACCGAGTTCTTCCCGGCAGCAGACAATAGCCGCATCGGTATCAACCTTCAGTTGCCCATCGGGGCCCGTGTGGAGCGTGCGGAAGCGTTGGCTTCGGAACTGACAAACAAGTGGATGACGCGCTACGGAGATATGATGAAAGTTTGCAACTACACTGTGGGGCAGGCGGACTCTGACAATACGTTTGCTTCCATGCAGGACAACGGTAGTCATATCATTAGTTTCAATATCAGTCTGGTGAGTCCGGGAGACCGTGACGTGACACTGGAAACCGTTTGCGACGAAATGCGTGAGGACTTGAAGGGGTATCCTGAATTGGATAAGGCGCAGGTTATTCTGGGCGGTAGCACAGGCGGCATGAGCGCCCAGGCAAGTGCCGACTTTGAGGTTTATGGTTACGACTTCACCGCTACGGACAAAGTGTCAGCCGAACTGAAAGAGAAATTGTTGCAGGTGAAAGGTGTGAGTGAAGTGAACATCAGCCGTCAGGATTATCAGCCCGAATATCAGGTGGACTTTGACCGTGAGAAGCTGGCATTGCATGGCTTGAATCTTTCTACTGCCTCCAACTATCTGCGTAATCGTGTAAATGGTGCTTTGGCATCTTATTATCGCGAAGATGGTGACGAGTACGACATCCGTGTGCGTTACGCTCCCGAATTCCGTACAAAGATTGAAGATTTGGAGAACATCCTTATTTATACGCCTTCCGGTGAGGGTATCCGCGTGAAAGACCTCGGCAAAGTAGTCGAGCGTTCTGCTCCTCCTACCATCGAACGTAAAGACCGTGAGCGTATTGTTACTGTATCTGCGGTTATTTCGGGAGCACCTTTGGGCGATGTGGTGGCCGATGGTAATGCTATAATTGATAAGATGGACCTACCAAGTGGTGTTTCTATCCAGATTTCGGGTTCGTATGAGGACCAACAGGATTCATTCTCCGACTTGGGAACGCTGGCTGTATTGATTGTTATTCTCGTATTCATTGTGATGGCAGCTCAGTTTGAGTCTTTGAGTTATCCGTTCATCATCATGTTTTCCATTCCATTTGCATTCAGCGGTGTGTTGATGGCATTATTCTTTACGGGAACCAATTTGAATGTGATGTCGCTTTTGGGTGGAATCATGTTGATTGGTATTGTGGTGAAGAACGGTATCGTACTCATCGACTACATCACGCTTTGCCGCGAACGTGGTCAAGCGGTGCTTCACTCTGTAGTCACGGCAGGCCGCAGCCGTTTGCGTCCGGTATTAATGACTACACTGACCACTATCCTCGGTATGGTGCCGATGGCTGTAGGGCAGGGTGAAGGTGCCGAGATGTGGCGTCCGTTGGGTGTTGCCGTAATTGGCGGTCTGACGGTATCTACCATTCTGACATTGATTCTTGTCCCCGTACTCTATTGCTCGTTTGCAGGTGTTGGTATCCGCCGCACGCGTAAGAAGATTAAGAAAGACCGTGAGCTGAATGATTATTACCAGTTGCATAAGGAGAAGATGACGAAACCACGTAAACAATGATTAATCATTATCCGTTAATCATTAAACATTAATCACTAAACATTATATAGCGTGAAATCAGTATTTATAACATTCGACCAAGCGTTCTTTGAACGTATCATGGCATTGCTTGACCGCCACAACTGCCGCGGCTTCAGCTATTGGCAGCAAGTACAGGGGCGTGGCAGTAAGACGGGGGAACCGCACTATGGCAGCCATGCCTGGCCCAGTATGTGTTCCGCCATCATCACTATCATAGATGAGGCTAAGGTGGCTCCGTTGCTCGAAGCGCTCCACCGGATGGACAAGGAGACCGAGCAACTCGGACTCCGTGCTTTTGTTTGGAATATCGAACAGACCATTTAATCGGGTCTGTCTTATCCTGATATAGGTAGACACATTTACAAACTAATAAATGTGTTACTCTTATGACTTCAAAACGAAAGCTTT